>CAYQRT010000059.1:0-11278 GCA_964419695.1 uncultured Spirochaetaceae bacterium
ACAACCCGCTAGTCGTTCAAGAGGGGGTTGGAGACCGCGTCTTCGTCATCCTCTTTGGATTTATCGGCCTTGGCGTCCGGCTTGAGCCTCTTGATGTATCCGTTCTCCAGCATGCGTTCATAGTCTTCAAGGTTGTCGGGCAGGACGTTCTTGTCCATCACGTTGTCGGGCGGCTGAAAATCGGTCTCCTGGTCCAGGGCCACGCCGATACGCGCCTCGGCTTCCTTCTGCCGGTAGAAATCATCGCGGCACACGGTGCATTCCTTTTCAGGCACCGTTTCCGGGTAAAAGATCTCCTCGACCAGGTCTTCGGGTTTGCAGAAGGAGGAGGGCTTGAGTCCCGACCGCTTGCAGACTGTGGCGTCGGCTAGTCCGGGCGGCCGGACGAAATCGTGTTCTTCTTCGATGACCGAAAGCCAGCGCGCGGGTATGCCCAGCTCCGCGGCGATGTCGTCCAGGGAGGCTTCCGCGTTGGGATCGCCCGAGCGTTTCTCGATTTCACGCTTGACCGCGAGCATTTTGGCCCGGTCATCGTCCAGCTGGGCGTGGGCGTCGTGCATGTACGTGCCCCAGACCGGAGCGGCCAGGGTGGCGCCGGTGCGGCGCACGCCCAGCGACCCGCCGCCCTGATCGAACCCGAACCAGACTGCCGTGGTAATGTACGGTGAAAATCCGACGGTCCAGGCGTCGTGCCAGTTCTGGGTGGTGCCTGTTTTGCCCGCCACCGGATAGCGGATGTCGCCCAACTTCCTCTTGGCGTAGCTGACCGTCCCCGATTGGGCGGTTGTTTCCAGAATGCTCAAGACCAGGTAGGCGGTTTGGGGTTTCATGAGCTGGGGTTGGCCGCCCGCGGCATTGATGCGGTTGTCGCGTTCCCTCTCGGGTTCGGCGATGATTTTGCCCGTGCGGTCCTTGATGTAGAGGATGCCGATGGGTTCGATGCCCTTGCCGCCGTTGGGAAACGTGGAGAAGGCGCGCGCCATATTGAGGGGCGAGGTGTTGATGACGCCCAGGGCCAGGGACCAGGAGCGCGGGAACAACCGCTGGACCTCGTCCGGGTTGTTGATGCCCAGCAGCCGGCTCGACATGCTGATGGCCGAATCGAATCCGATCATGGACAGCACGTTGATGGCGGGAATGTTCAGGGAGTGGGACAGGGCGTAGCGGACCGACACGTCCCCCCGGAACACTTCGCCGTAGTTGTTGGGAATATAGATTTTGCCCGAGGGTTCCTGGAAATACATCTGGACGTCCTTGAGGATGGTGGAAGGCGTGATCACCTTTTCCTCAATGGCCTCAGAGTAGAAAAGCGGCTTGAACGATGAGCCGGGTTGGAGGAACCCGTTGACCGCGTAATTGTTCCGGTTGTCGGCGCTGAACTCCCGGCCGCCGATCATGGCGTAGATGTACCCGTTGTAGGGATCGATGGAGATGAGCGCGCCCTGGATCTGGGTGGTCTTGGAGCGGCGCAGCTGCCATTCGTAGATGCGTTTGGCTATCTCTTTGGGCTTGGTCAGGCCGAAAAGGCTGGCCGAAATGTCCAGCGTCTGGTTGAGTTCCTGCGCGTAGTTTTCGATGGTGTTGATCATGTGCCGGCGCTTGTCCACGTGGATGTGCGGCATGTTGTAATTGAGTGATAAGAGGTCGACGGCGGGCAGGAAGAACTCGTCCGCGTCCGAGCTTTTGGAACGGATTTCCTTTACATATTCGGCGTTCACCGAATCCAGACGCTCCTTCATAATGATGTCGGCCTGGCGCTGGAAATCCAGGTTGAGGGTGGTGTAGATTTCCAGTCCGTCCTGGTAGATGTTCGTGTTACTGAAAAGAAGTTCCTCCACCTTCTGCTCAACGTAATCCGCGAAATAGGGGGCGCGGTTGAGGCGGGTTTGGAAGGCGCCCAGGCTCGGCTTGGTTATGTCGTAATTCTCCCAGAAAGTGCTGAACGATTGATCGGCCTCTTCCTTGTCGATGTATCCGAGCGCCACCATGTCGGAAAGCACGTTTTCCTGCATCTTGCGCGCCCGGGCCGGATCCTTGCGCGGGGAGTAGATGTTCCAGTTGGCCAGCTGGATGACGAGCATGGCCGCCTCGGCCGGGGTCAGCTGCTTGACCGAATGCCCGAAGTGGTATTGGGAGGCGGCCTCCACCCCGTAGCAGCCGTGTCCGAAGTACATCTGGTTCAGATAGAGTTCCAGGATTTCATCCTTGGAAAGCTTCTTCTCCAGCTGGAAGGCGTAAAAGAGCTCGGTGATTTTACGGAAGATGGAAATATCGCGCCGGTCGGAATACAGCAATCCGGCCAGCTGCTGGGTAATGGTGCTGGCTCCCTGCCGGTGCCTTCCCAGCAGGTTATTAAAGACGGCCAGCACGGTCCTCCAGACATTAATGCCGCCGTGATTGTAGAACTCACGGTCCTCGCGGGTGAGCACGGCCTGTATGAGGAAGGGGGGCATGTCGTAGATGGAAACGATTTCCCGTTTCTGTTCACCGAAGAGTTCGGTGATCAGCCGTCCTTTTATATCGTACACCTTGGAGGCTTCCGCCATCTTAACGACCCCGAAGTCCTCCTGACTGCTGGTATTGATGACTCCGGCGAACGTCGATCCCAGGCCCACGCCGATCAGAAGGGCGCACCCCAGGGTGAGAAAACACAAAACTATGATTATGCGGGGGCGATTAATTTTCATTATAATACGGTAAGTACAGGCGGCCATTTTGTCAAGTGGGAGGGGCGGGAGGCGGGGCCGGCCCCACATGATGTAAGGCTGGGCAAAAAAAGAGAGGCCGGTCACTTGCGTAACCAGCCCCTTCGCAGTGTCGGTGAATATAGTAAACTGGGAGGGGAACTATATTGGTACCGACACCATTATTATCGTCTGTAAACGAATTCCCATTAGTATTTCTTTATATAATATATTGGAATTTCCGCTTTATTACAACCCCGCCCCAAGGAAAATCAAACCGGGCTAGACAAGGGTTTTTGAGTGTATTCGGTCTACATGGCAGGTTTTCGGCCGGACCCATGAAGTGGGAGGACGCTTCCCCCGCGATCAGGGGAGCATGGATTCGGGATTAATGCGCTGGCCGTTTCTCCTCAGTTCAAAATGCAGGTGCGGACCGGTGGTTTTCCCGGTCAGGCCCACGGTTCCCAGGGGATGACCCGCCTTAACCTTGTCGCCGGAAGAGACAAAAATCGATTTCAGATGCCCATACAGGGTTTCGTACCCGCCGGCGTGGGCCACCCGTACGAAATTACCCAAAACGTCGTCCCGGCCCGTGGCTTTGATCACGCCGTCCTGGGTGGCCTGGACCAGGGAACCCACGGGAGCGGCCAGGTCAATGCCGTTATGGAAGGCGGGATGGCCGGTGAAGGGGTCGGCCCGCGGCCCGAACGAAGAGGTGATAACCGCGTGTTTCAGGGGCAGGAGAAAGATAATCTTGAGAAAATACCCGCGTTCCACGGGATGGAACCGTTCGCCCCGGAAGAAAACGTACGATTGATCCCGGCCGTTCCTCCGCACCACCACCCGTTCTCCCGGGCGTTCGGAGGAGGCGCGCCAGGCCGCTGTGATTTCCTCCAGCGAATTGGCGGGATGGTCGGACATGAAAATCCCGGGACTGTTGGGTATGATAATCTCGCTTAAGGAGGTGAATTCGCCCGCCTGGGACAGGCCGTTCAGGGTGGCGATCGTCTCGTAGGGAAGGTTAAGCCGGGCGGCCAGGGTAAAAATGGTGTCCTCGGGATTTCTTGTGTAGCTGAAAAAGGTGAGGGGCGGGAAGACGCCGTTTTTTCCGTAGCCCAGCGCCCGGTAATGGGCGGCTATGTCGCTTTGCAGCTGACGGAAGAGAATATCGTTTGGCTTCAGGCGCTGGATGTGCGGATAGTCCCCCCACAGGCAAGCGACGGCGGCAATAAGGAGGTACAGGCTAAGGATGCGTCGTTTCATGGTCCGGGCTCTTCTTCTCTCTTCTCATTGTCGTAATTTTTACGAAAAAGAAGAAGCCCGTTACGGCCGCCGCCAGGGCAATCGTATGCGGCCAGTATCCGTTATACACGAACACGGCCGTCCAGTAGAGGTAATGGATGCCGAGGAGGATGGAAGAGAATACGAAAAGAGCCTTGCCCCAGATCCGGCGGCGGCGCATCAGCCCCATGGCCCAAGGAAAACCGAAGGCGGCGATCATGACCGCCAGGACTACCAGGGGGGTTCCCCGTGGGGCGCCCCCCGGTGAGAATACCAGGGTGAAGAGCGCGACCTGCAGCAGGGTCCAGAACACCTGGGCGCAGAGGAAAACGATGAAAGTGAAAAGCCCGGTGACCTTGAGAAGGAATTCCGCGAACAACCCGCTGCGGAAGGCCCGGCGGGCGCGCAGGATGAACAGAAGAACGAGCGGGGAGAAGGAACAGGCGATGATAACCGAATAGACCTCTTTGGCTTGAGTAGCCAGGTACCAGAGGGGATAGATGACGAGTACCGCCACCGCGCCCAGGAGGCCGGCGAAGGCGGACGCGACGCCCGCGTATTTGAGCAGGGAGAGGGGGCCCGCCTTGCGGACGGAAAAGGGTTTGACGGAGGAGGGTTCATTCATGTCAGCGGTTCAGCCTTTTCTCGTAAAATTCCAGTTCCTGCTGGTACGCCTTCCGTTCCACTTCCAGGTTCATGTCAATGCACACGGCGATCAGGTTCTTCAGCACGGACCTGATTTCCGTGTCGATGGAGAGGGTGGGATAGAGTATCTTCAGCGACCGGTAGATGTCGTAGGTTTTTTTCAGGTTGAGCAGCGACTGTTCGAGATTGCGCTGTTTGCGGTGGATGAGGCCGAGAGCCAGATAGTCCTTGGCGATCCCCAGGGTGTTTTCCACTTTTTTATCGTAGGCCAGGGCCTGGTGGGCGTTTTCCAGCGCCTTGTTAAAGACTCCTTTTTCCGAATAGATGGCGGCCAGCATATAGTAGTTGGTGGCGGCCTCCTCATACCGTTTCAGGCGCAGGTTGATGGCCAGGGCGCTGGCAATGAATTTCAATGCGTCGTCCAGCTTGTCCAACCTTTTCTGAACCGATCCCATGTTATGGTAGAGGATGGCCAGATCCTTGTCGGGAATTCCGGAGTGCTCGTATTTGAGGGCCTCCTGAAACCGCTCCCGGGCCTTGTCGATCTGCCCGTTGCGCAGGTAGACCTCTCCGATCTTGGTGTCCACCTGGGCCAGGAGTACCGGATCGTTCAGGCGCCGCGCGATTTCGTAGGCCTTGAGGAAGTTCTCCATGCCCTTTTGGACGTCGCCCTTGACCACCCAGGCGCTGCCGATGGAGTTGTAGGAGTCGGCGGTGCCCCGTTCGTTGTCCACGGAGATGTTGTAGTTGAGCGCCAGGACGAAGAACTCCAGCGCCCGGTCGTAAAGCCCCTTGTTGAAGTAGTCATTGCCGAACTCTGAATATTCGGCCGCCTGGTTCTTGCTGGCGGAGATGGTGTCCGGCTGTTCGGACATGCTCGAACACGCCCCCAGGACCAGGCAACACATGACGGTGACGAAGAGCGGCCTCATGCTAAAACTCCTCGTCCCGGAAACTTTTGAAGGTGGAGGGCTGTTCCCGATCCTTGGTGATCCCGCCCCGCAAAAGGGGATTGTTGCTCAGGCCCTCCAGCACGTCCTTGCCCTTGTTGAGCACGTCCCGGCCCTGTTCCAGAATGCCGGTAATCTGGGGGGCGGTGCCCGAGATGAAGTCGATGAACCCTTTGAGTTTTTCGGTGGCCTGCTCGATGTCGGAGAGGATGCGCTGGATCGCGGGATAGACCTCCTGGCCGGTGGGATCGAGCAGTTTGGGGATCAGGCCGTTCATGTCCGCGGTCAATTCCCGGAGGTTGCGGACAATGCCGTTCAGATCGTTGAAGGACCGGCCCAGGGGGCCGGTGGGCCGGCCTTCCATGGCGTCGGCCAGGGCCACCGTGGTGCGGGAGAGGCTTTTCACGATGTTGTCCAGCTCGGACGCGTTGCTCTTCACCAGATTGTTGATTTGGGACGTTATCTCATCCACGTTTTGCAGGATGGCGGAAAGCGAGTCTTCGGCCCTCTCCGGGATATCGACCTGCTTGGCCAGAAGGATGTCCCTCCCCGCGGCCGAATCGATGGCCGGAATGAGGGAGTTTTCCCCGAGCGGTTCCGTCTTCTCCTTGCCGGGATAGAAGAGGAGGGAACTGCCCAGGGGACTTGAGGTGAGTTCGAGGAGCGAATGGCGGTGCACCCGGCTGTGATATTCATAATAGATGTAGTAGTGAAGCACCACCTTGTTGTCGTCGGTGAGCTCGAAAGATGATACCTTGCCGATCTCGAATCCCTTGAAGGTGATGGGCATGCCGCGGTTCAAGCCCTTGGCGCTTTCGAACACGGTGTAATAGTTGATGTTGCGGGAAAACCAACGCTGGTTGGCCCCCAGAAAGATGACGACTCCGGCCAGGCCGACCACGGCAACGAGCACGAACAGGCCGACTATTTTCTCCGCGTGCTTAATGGCAAAGCGCATATGCCCACTCTAGTCGATTGGAACGCTTCTGTCAATGATGGACCGGTGCGGCGGTATCATGTCGCTACGGTATTTCCTCCGGCGGGAGAATGACCGGCGGTCGGGGCTGTGTGCCCGCCAGGCTCTCCGCGATGATCTCCAGCACGCTTTCGTCCGTGCTTTGCCTGAGTTCCGCGGCGGGGCCGGTTCTCACCACGAATCCGTCGCGGAGGAGAATGAGGTAATCGGCCAGGGAGGAGAGCATCTCGGTATCGTGGGTTACGGCGATCATGGTCGTGCGGCGCTCCTTTTCCCGCTGTAGCCGGTCCAGGATCTTGCGCCGCATCACCAGATCCACCAGCATGGTCGGTTCGTCCAGATAAAGCAGGGACGGACCGGTGATGCAGGCCCGGGCAAAGGAGACCATTTTCTGCTCGCCCGTGGACAGCTGCGCCGGGCGCAGATGGATGGAATCGAGGAGGTTGATGTCGCGCAGCATATCCTCCACCCGGGAGGATAGCTCACGGGGTTTCAGCTCGGGAAAATGAAAGCGGAGGGGCAGGGAGAGGTTCTCGAAAATGGATTTATTCTGCCAGAGCGCCGAGTCCTGAAAGACGAACCCGTTGGTCTTGCGCAGGGCCTTCAATTCCTTTTCATTGAAGCTGCGGTACGGCTTGTCGCCGAACAGGATGTCGCCCGAGTCGGGAATGAGGATGCCCGCCAGCACCTTGATGAGGGTGCTCTTGCCGCAGCCCGTTGGTCCGATGATCACCGAAAGCCGGCCGCGGGGCACGGACACCGATACGTCCTTGAGCACCCGGTAGTCGCCGGAGTAGACGTTGACGTTGCGGGCCCGGATGGCGGTGTCGGCGGTGTTGAGTATGTGGTCGGTCATGAACACCTCGGTGCGGTCATACGCATGCGTTCTCCGCCTACGGCATGTTGAACAGGAGGACGAGAAGCACGTCCGCGATAATGCAGAGGGCAAAGCTGTGGACCACCGCGTCAATGGCCATCTTGGGGATCTCCGTGCTGGCGTGGCTGACCCGGAACCCGTGGTAGGAGGAGACGATGGAGATAATGAATCCGAAGACCACGCTTTTGATGACGGAGGAGAGAATGTCGCCCAGCTTGAGCTCCCAGAGCAGGTTCTGGAAGTACTCAATGAAGGGAATGGGAGTAAAGAGCTGGGTGATCAGGAACGACCCGAACAGCCCGAAAAAGTTGAAATACAGGGTCAGGATGATGAGTGAGATGGAGACGCCCAGGAAGCGCGGCACCACCAGGTAGGAGATGGGGTTGATGCCCACGGAAATGTAGGCCTCGATTTCGTGGGTGACCACCATGTTGCCGATTTCCGTGGCGATGGCCGTGCCGGACCGGGCGATGATGATGAAGGCGGTGAGCACCGGCCCCAACTCACGGGCGATGATGACGATGAGAATGGTGTAGATGAACTTGGTCTGGCCCAGGCCGGAGAGCAAGGAGGATCCCTGAATGATGATGATGGCGCCCAGGGCCAGGGCGATCAGGGAGATGATGCTGATGGCCTCCACGCCCGTGAAAAATATCTGCATCACGAGCACGCGGAATCCCACCTGCTTCCGTTTGACGAAGAGCACCGTTTCCTTGAAGACCTGGAAGGTGAACCCCAGGGCGTAGAAGATATTCCTGCCCTTGGCGATGAATCGTGAGCCTATTCGTGTGAGCATGGTTCCTCACCGGGAAGTGTAACCGAATCAATGTAAAACTGCAATAACGCGCCGTGGTTCAGGCGAGGAGCCAGTCGAGAAACGAATCGCTGATCTCCCGGCCGCCGGAGCTGTGTCCCAGGCGGCGGGTCGGCCAGGCGGCGCCGTGGAAATCGGAACCGGCCGTGATCCCGAAGCCGTTGTCCCGGCCGAAGGCTTCCAGCTTTTCGCAGTCGGGCAGGGGATAGTCGGAATGGCGGGCCTCGATTCCGTCCAGTCCCCCGGCCTGGAAGGCGAGCAACGTTTGGGTGAGCTCTTCCCAGTTCATGTTCAGGGAGAAAGGATGGGCGATCACGGCCTTGCCTCCGGCCCGGTGGATCAGCTCCACGGCGCGGGGAAGATCCAGGGCTTTTTTGGGATCGAAATACGGTCGGCCTTGGCCGAGGAACCGCTCGAAGGCGTCGTTGATTGACCGGGCCCGGCCCAGGTTCACCAGGTAGGCGGCGAAGTGGAGGCGGGAGATGACCCGGCCGCCGGCCAGGGCGGCTATGTCGTCCAGGGTGACCGGGAGCCCGTCTTCGTTCATTTTCCCTACGATCCGTTCATTTCTGCGGGAACGCTGGTCGCGGATGGTCACCAGCGCCTCTTCCAGACCGGAGCGGTTCACGTGCAGATTGAGGCCGAGCAGATGGAATTCACCGGACGCGGTGTTGATTTCCAGTTCCACCCCCGGCACAAAAATCAAACCCGTTTCAAGGGCGCGGGCGGAGGCCTCCTCCAGTCCGCCCGTCATGTCATGGTCGGTCAGGGCCAAGGCGGTGAGCCCCTGTTCGCGGGCGTAATCCACCAGCTGCCGCGGTGAAAGTGATCCGTCGGAACAGGTGGAATGCGCGTGCAAATCTATCATAGCGGAAGCCGCTCCTTGATTATCGTCCGCCGGCGGCGGCCGGTAAATATAGCATGGATTCTATATTGTATCAATTATTGCACCATGCGTCTGGCTTAAGCGAATATTTTCGGCGGCGTGAGTCTGAAAATGAATACACGCTTAAAGAACGCTTGAAAAATCCAGGGCACTCTTTACTCGAACGACGTTACTTCGTACAATAACTACTGACGGAGGGACGGGAGAGTGCATCACCGTCCGCCCAATAAGGAAAAAGCGGATTATGACTAAAAAAAAACCCGGTAAAAAACGTGGCTGGGGAGCGGAGACAACCGCCGCCCCCCATCTCTCGGATGGCACGCTCTATGAGGTTTCCTGGGAAACATGCAATCAGATCGGCGGTATCTATTCGGTCATCCGGTCCAAGGCACCGGTCATGGTGGAGCGCTGGCGCGACCGCTACGTGCTGGTAGGGCCGTATTTCGCCTCCAGCGCCTTGTCGGAGTTCGAAAGCGAACCCGAGACGGACGACGCCCTGTCCCGGGCCATGGCCATTATGCGCCGGGAGGGAATTGAAGCCTTCGCCGGGCGCTGGCTGGTAACGGGCAAGCCCAAGGCGGTGCTCATCAATGTTTTCTCCGTCTTCGACCGGCTGCCCGCCATCAGGAGGACGTTTCAGGAACTGCTGGGAGTGGCCCCGCCGCCCAATGATGATCTGGTGGGCCAGGTGCTGGCCTTCGGCTTCTGCCTGCAGTCGTTTTTCAAGGCCCTGCTGGAGGTGTCCGAGAAAGAAGGCCCGGTCATCGCCCACTTTCATGAATGGATGGCCGCAGCGGCCGTGGGGCTTCTCAGACACGCGAAACTGAACTTGCCCATCGTCTTCACCACGCACGCCACGCTGCTGGGGCGCTACATCGCCACCAACAGCCTGGCTTTTTACGACGACCTGCCCCGCCTGGATTGGGAACGGGAAGCGCGGCACTACAACATCGAGGCCCGGGTACGCCTGGAACGAACCGCGGCCGCGGGAGCGCATTGTCTGGCCACGGTCAGTGAAGTCACGGCCCGCGAATGCGAGACCCTCCTGGGACGCGCCCCGGACGTCATCACCCCCAACGGCCTCAACATCGAACGGTTCGCCGTGCTGCACGAATTTCAGAACCTGCACCGCGAATACAAGGAGATGATCACCCAGTTCGTGCTGGGGCACTTCTTTCCCAGCTACACGTTCGACCTGGACCGAACGATCTACTTTTTCACGTCCGGACGCTACGAATACCGGAATAAGGGATTCGACCTGACCCTGGAGGCCCTCTACCGGCTCAACCGTCGGCTGAGGGAAGAGCATAGTCCGGTCACCGTGGTCATGTTTTTCATCACCAAGAAGCCGGTGCATTCGATTAATCCGCACGTGTTGCATTCGCGGGCCCTGACCGAGGAAATACGAAAGACCTGCGACGCCATGCTCAAACAGGTGCAAGACAAGCTGATCTACGAGGTGGCCGCCCGCCGCGAGGGCCAATTGCCCCCCCTGAACTCGTTTATCGACGACTACTGGAAACTGCGCCTCAAGCGCACCCTGGCCACCTGGAAGACCGACCGCCTGCCCATCATCGTCACCCACAACCTGGTCAACGACGCGGACGACGAGATCCTCAATTACCTGCGCCGGACCGACCTGGTGAATCACATGGAGGACCGGGTGAAGATCGTCTACCACCCGGACTTCATCACGCCCACCAACCCCCTGTTCGGTATGGAATACAACCAGTTCGTGCGCGGCTGCCACCTGGGCATCTTTCCCAGCTCCTACGAGCCCTGGGGCTACACGCCGCTGGAGTGCATCGCCAACGGCATCCCGGCCGTGACCTCGGACCTTTCGGGATTCGGCGACTACACCAAGCGCACCCTGCCCGAACATGACCAGAGCGGCATCTGGGTGGTGAAGCGCAAGGGGAGGAGCTTCGATGCGGCCGCGGAGGAACTGGCGGAAGTCCTGCACTCCTTCGTGCAGATGTCGCGCCGCGATCGGATCACCCACCGCAACGCCGTGGAAAAATGTTCCGCCTCGTTCGACTGGCACGAGCTGGCGGACGCCTACGACCGGGCCTACGACCACGCCCGACGCGCCTGCGCCGGAGTCTGATGCGGCTTGTTTCCAGCGCTTTTCACTTGAAAAAATCCGCCGATTGAGGCATTATACA
>CAYQRT010000059.1:11378-12736 GCA_964419695.1 uncultured Spirochaetaceae bacterium
GCCCCGCCCGCCATGATGCAAGCCCTCAAACGGCGCGGTCGGCCCGGCACTACCGGTTTCTGTCGACAGCGCGCGTTTTTAGGGAGGGAAAATGCCGAAGAAGAAGGATACGCTCAACAGTTTGGCGCGTAAATCTCTGGCCATCAGTTCCGGCAAAGGCGGCGTGGGCAAGACCACCACAGCCGTCAATTTGGCGATTCACTACGCCAAGAAGAAATTACGCGTGGGACTCATCGACCTGGACCCCCTGTCGGACATTGCGTCCCTGTTGGATCTGGAGGAGCCGGAATCGGTCTTCTCCCGCACATTCGACGCCAAAAAGAACGACTTCGCCAGTCATGTGATGCGGATTTTCGACAACCTCGACCTGATCTTTCCCACGTCCAAGCTGCAGCGTCATGATTCAATCGCCATGCTGGAAAAACTCTATACCCGATTTTGCAGGGAACTGGACCGCGAATACGATATTCTCATCTTCGATCTGCCGGCCGGCGTCCGCTACGAGGACAACCTGGTTTTTCTGCACTACACCGACCACCTGGTCATGGTGACCAACGCGGAACCCACGGCCCACGTCTCCGCGGGAGGCTATATCAAGAGCGTGCTGGAACTGGAACCCGACGTGTCCATCCATCTCTGGCACAACAAGTTCAGCCGGGCTCCCGGCCAGTCCTTCAACCCGACCGACGTGATCGGCAACTACAACCGCAACGTGACGGAAGAGGAGCGTATTGAAACGGACCGGGTGGAAAAGGTGCAGGACATCGCCTTTATCCCCGCGGACGCTGCGCTGGATCTGCTGCAGACGCACCCGGCTCCCCAGCTCAACCTGCTGCGCAGCATGCTCGACCTGTCCGAGTTCTTCCAGGAGCGGCGGCTGGAGGACCTGGCGGGCGGCATCCGGCTGTCCCCCAAACTTTTTGACATTATCAAATACTTTCTTCTCCACACCGAAAAAATCAGCAGCATCAAGGAATACCTGGAGGCGTTCGGCGAATACCTGAAAAACGTCATCGCCAATGACGTGCGTTTTTCCAGGCGGGGCCGGGCGGCCGGGGCGGTGCTCAAAAATATCAAGGGGCTGACGCTGTTTACCGAAACGGAACGCGGGCTTTTGGAAAAGTATCTGACGCGGGTCAAGGTGGACAATATCCTGCTGTTGGCCAACAAGTTGATCGTGCTTTTGGAGCGTGCCGTCCGGCAGGAAGAGGATACGGAAGCCCGGCGGCCGGGACAGCCCTTGGACTACCGCAAAGGCGTGGACGCGGCCGTGGGCCGCCTGCTCCTGGCCCTCACCCTGCGGAAAAAGGAGATGGGACCGGACGTACAGAGCGCGGGCGGCCTGATGATGTTTTATT
>CAYQRT010000060.1:0-12674 GCA_964419695.1 uncultured Spirochaetaceae bacterium
CCAGATTTATTTTGAAAACATCTTCAACATCCTCATCCGCAAGGGACTTATCCAGGAAGACCCCTACAAATACGACGAGAAGATCACCGAGGTCGACGCGCCCTCGGACGAGGGGTTTCTCGACTCCGAGGAACAGGAACGAATGGACCGACGGCTGTCGCAGTACCATACCCGGCTGGAATTTCTCAACAATTACTATGAATACAGCGTCGATTTTCTCAATCTGAGCCGCATCAAGCGCATCATGAAACTGCTCAAATACCTCAACTGGAGCCAGATCTCCGAGAACGCGGTCAGCCCCACCACCCGCTCCCTGGCGCACTACATAACCAAGATTCGCCGCGGATCGGACCCCATGTCCGCCAGTATCATCAACGATTCGATCGGTCAGATCGAAAAAACCCTGAAAACCTCCTGGGCCGTGCTGGGCGAACTGGCCGCTTACCAGAAGGAACGCTACAAACTTGAACTCCGCCAGCGGCTGGTGCCGCGCCTGACCCCCGCCGCGCCGCTGGGCGAGGACAAAATCGAGACGGCCGTCCACAAGGCCAAACAGTTTTTCACCGAGAGCATGGGACACAATGTGCCCTACTATCCCGATCTGCTCAAGGAAGTGCTCATTGAGGACTACACCTCCGACGGACGCGAACTGCGCCAGCAGGTCCTGGAAAGCCTGCACGTGGCGGAAGTAAAGAAAGAAGAGAAGAAAAAGGAGGACGTCTACCGGGTCATCCTTATCCAGTCCGTCCGCTACCTGGCCAGTTGCAGCCTCCAGCTGGAGGACGCGCTCAACAAGCTGACCGAGGCCCACCAACAGATCCTGAACCAGCACCTCACCCTGGGCCGTCGGATCAAAAAATGGCTTTACCGGGTCATGGGTCGGGGGGAGGAACTGGAGCACTATGAAATCGAGTATTTCGATCCCGCCACTTCGTCCAACCGGCTGGAGAAGGTGGCCTTCCAGGAATTCGCGGAGCTGTCCAAACGGCTCATCCAGCTGTTCGCCGGCCTCTCCAACAAGGCGAGCGCCACCTACCGCAAGCTGGAGAACTCCTCGGAGGACGGCATCTTCGGCCTGCTCAATCACAACCTGGTCAACCTCCAGCTGGTCCACCGGCGCATGAGCGGTCTCTTCAACGCCTTCCGCACCGAGGTGACCCGTGACAAGCGCACCAAGATCCGCGGCATCAAGCTGGAACTCAACGCCATCAAGAACAGCGTGGTCAAGGCCAACCAGAAGAAGCATGAGTACGTGGCCATGAAGGAAGAGGAGGAACAGATGAGACGCCTGGGGCTCAAGAAGGATCTCAAGTCCTGAAGCGACCCGATCCTATTTCAGCTTGAGTGCCGCGCCGATCACCCCCCCCACCGCCCGATCGATCACCGCATAAACGTCATCGCCGCCGACATTGGCCGCCACCATGACGGCCAGATCCCGGGCGGGTGCCATCCAGACCATGGCATAAATCCCGTCACCCGCGGGCGGGACGTGGAGTTTCTGAAACGAAACGGCGGACAGGAAGGTCGACTCCCCGCGGGCCCCTTCCAGCTGGGCCCTCCCTATTAATGGTAGAACCTGGTCGAATATAGTCAAGGGAACCCCGAAAACTACTGTTTTTCGAGGTTTCGACTCCCCGTGAAGAATCGATATTTCCATACATAAAAGGAAAATATCGATTCTTCCAACGAACTAAGGGACACCAAAACAATCGGCGCAACATACGACACGTACCTTATGAAATTCCTCACAATTTTTACAAGCAATTGTTTCTTTTTATTCGTTGTGATATATTTTCTATATTATGTGAAACGTCACACGCTTCACACGTAAAAACAAAAGAAAGGAACTAATCACATGAAAAGAGCACTATTAGTCGTACTGATCCTGCTTTTGGCCACCAGCGCGTTTGCGCAATCCAAACCTTGGGCCAAATCCTACAATAAAGACGGCCAGTTTAATATTTACGCTTCCGTGGGCTGGGCTTTGGGTTTCACGGGTTCCGTAGGTCTGGAATTCATCATCACCGAATTCAAAATCGGTAATGTCCCGTTTGATTTCGGGGTGGCCGTCCGCGGCGCCATGGAATTTTACGACGGTGCCGTTTTTTACGCCCCCGGGTATACGGGCGTTTATTGGGGCGCGGCGCCCATGGCCACCCTGCACATGGGCCTGGCCTCGGCACCATTTGAATTTTATATCTCTGCCGGTGTAGCCTTTTACGGCTATAGCTGGTCCGGCGGTTACATTCCCGCCGCTTATGGCGGGTTCAACGTCGGCGTCGCCAGCGTGGAAGGAGTCATCTGGCACCTGTCCCCCGCGTTCGGCCTGATCCTGGAAGGCGGCTACCTGGGCGGCGCCGGTGTCTGGGGCGTGGGCATCGAGCTGCAGCTGTAATGACTGATCATCCTTAAAGATAAAACCCCGGGCAACCGGGGTTTTTTTTACACCGAACCGGCACCGTCCGGCCCGCCCGTCTGGCGCGGGCACTGTCTCCCGTTGCCGGCCGTCGCGTCGACAAGGCGGGAACCTTGACGCCCTCGACCCTTCATACTACACTTGAGCCCTGATTCGAGTCATCCTATCCTATACAATAAGGACCGACCGTGGCTGAAACAAGGAGATCCGCCGTTTCCCGCCGGGGGCTGGGGGCATTCATTCGCAACATCCCGCAGACCACGCTGGTCGCAGCCGTCCTGGTCTGTATCATCCTCCTGGTGTTCGCCTCCACGGCGGTCGTCATCACCCTGGTCCGCATCGACGCCGAACTGAAATACCGGGAAGACGCCGCCAACCTCCTGAAATTGAACCTCTCCACCTTGACGGACGACTACAACGGACTGCGCCAATCACTGGGCCTGCCGCCCCTCACGACCCCGGCCGCGGACAACATGACAGCCGGCGGCGAATCCGCCCTGGTCCAGGGGCTTTCCATCATCCAGAGCCGTTATTATGACGAGCAGAAAGCCAAACAGTTCGAGGAGTTCAAGACGGGAGAACTTTTCACGCAGACCCTGGCCCGGCTCGGCTGCCGCCTGTCCGAATCCGGACTCTTCTCCGTGGCCGTGGTCAAGGGGAAGGACATATATTTCTCTTTTTCCTTTTCCCCGGACACGGGTGACGTCACCATCACCGCGGCCGGCGTTCCCGACCGGTACCAGGGGGCCTGGAACGACCGGGCGGCCGCTTTCCTCCGGGAATCGAAACAGAAGATCGACGCCTATTACACGGGCGTTCCCGCCCTGAAGGCCGCGCTCTGGTCCCTGGGAGCGAATGAAAAAGTGGCCGCCCTGCTGGAGAAGAAAAACCTGACTTTCCGCGCGGGCGGGGAGGACGTCAACCGTTTCTGGGCGGTGGTTTCCCGGCAGAAGGAAGACCTGTTCACCGTGGCCTTCGACAAGCTGGCCGGCGTCTTTGTCTTCGGCGACGCGCCGGCGGCCGCCGCCGCCGCGGACCTGCCCGGCCGGATACTCCTCTCTCTCGCCTCCCTGGATACGCGCACGACCAAGGAAAAACGATTCGAAGCGGTGGTGCGCTCGCTCAAGGTCGAATTGACCGACCCCGCCTTTCAGTCCGCCTGCCGGGAAGCGGCCATGAGCGTGTCCCCCACGATCAGGGAAACCGAGGAAGTGGTCTACTTTGACGTCATCCACCGCAACCGGAAGATCGGCGCCTTCGCCGTGATCCGGGAGACGGCGGACATCTATTTTGTGGACGCGGACGACGTGCAGATCTCCGCCCTGCGCACCGTGGCCGGCGCGTCGGGTGTCAAAAAAAAAACTGATCCCGCTTCCTTAAGTTCCCGCAACCTCTTCGGCACCGAGGAGGTGATGACCTTTCTCATCCTGGGCCAGAACGAAGACAATGCCGACACCAACATTCTGGTGCAGGCGGACAGCCGTACTTCCTCCCTGACACTCGTCAGCCTGCCGCGCGATCTTTTCTACCGCGGCGCCCGTATCAACAAACTGCCCCAGGCGGGCTTCGACCACTGCCTGGCTAGAATTTCGGAACTCACCGGCGTGTCCATATCCCGCTACGCGGCCGTGGACATCTATTCCCTCATCTCGCTCATTGATCTTCTGGGCGGCGTGGACGTGGAACTGAAACAGGACCTGGTCGACCCCACCTACCGCATCAAGGAAAACGGCGTCTGGCAGACCCTGGCCTACCCGCGCGGTCGCTACCACCTCTCCGGGGTGCAGGCCCTCAGGATCATCCGCTCGCGCGCCACCACCTCGGACTTCAACCGCTCCTTCCGTCAGCAGCTGGTGCTGGAGGCGCTTCTCGACAAGCTGAAAAAGACCTGCGGTCATGATATGGAGAAGGCGATCGCGGTCTTCTCCCGTCTTTCCACCTACGTGACCACCAACCTGACCCCGTTCGAGGTGGCGCGCTACTTCATCATGTTCAAGGATTACCGGATCCGGGGGCGTTACGTGCTCGATACCAGCAACATCCTGCGCCACACCTACTCCATGCTCTTCTCCTTGAGCGAGGAGGAGCAGGAGGCGCACATGCTCACCGACGACGTCAAGGATCTGGGGGCCTGGATCCTCCTGCCCCGCAACAACGATTGGGACCTGCTTCGCTCCTACATTAAAAGTCTGCTGGCCGCTCCGTAATCATCCGCTCGCCCCGTCCGTCAGGGGAAACAATTCCCCACCAATGACCGCGCCTCATTCAGCCAGACCCGTCTCTCGCCCACCGTGCTTGTGACCACCACGCTGAAGGTGCGGCGCCGGAACGTCTTGACGCCGCAGAGGCCGAACACGCAGTTTTTCCAGAGCGTCTCCAGTGGATCGCCGAAGACTTTTTTCTCGCGGGAAGGCTTGGTATTGGAAGTATTAAAGACGACCGCCGCCCGGGCCTTGAGCAGGCCTTGCGGCACGCCCTCGCCCCCGTCTCCCTCCAGAAACCGGTAGGCCGCGCCCGGTCGCACCACCCGGTCGACCCAGCCTTTAAGGACCGCCGGGGGCTGGCCCCACCAGTTGGGATGGACGATAACGATCCCGTCAGCCGCGGTCAGCTCATCGCAATGACGACTGACCGCAGGAGACAGCGCAGCCTCCTCCGGGATTTCCCCGGCGGGTAGAACGGGGTCGAACATCTCGAGATACAAATCGTGAAAGAAGATTTCATGCCCGCGGCGGCTTAGTTCTTCTTCCACCGCCCGGGCCACGGCATGATTAAAGCTGGCCGGATCGGGATGAGCCAGAATCAGGGAAATACGCATGGTGGTGTCCTTTATTCCGGTCAGGGATCCATGGTGACGATATCTCCCGTGTCGGTGTAATGCAGTTCCTGGTACTTGATGCAGCGCTGGTTGTCCCGTCCCGACAACGAGTCGTCATGATAGAAAAGATACCATTTCCCCTTGAACTCCACAATGGAATGGTGCGTGGTCCAGCCGGACACGGGCGTGAGGATACAGCCCCGGTAGGTGAACGGACCCAGGGGATTATCGCCCGTGGCGTACACTAGATAGTGCGTATATCCGGTGGAATAGGACAGGTAATAGGCGCCCCGGTACTTATGCATCCAGGCTGCTTCAAAGAAACACTTTTCGGACTGCTCTACTTTCAGGGGCAGGCCGTCTTCATCCAGGATCACCGCTTCCCGGACCGGTCCGTCAAAAGACAGCATCTCCTCGGATAAACGGGCCATCCGCGGTCCCAGGGCCCGGTCCTCCGGCTCAGCGGCGTCTTCCCGGTAGGTCCCCGTCCGCCAGCGCTCCAGCTGGCCGCCCAACAGACCGCCGAAGTACATGTACGCCCGGCCGTCGTCGTCCACGAACACGGCGGGATCAATGCTGAAACTGCCCGCCATGGGTTCCGGTTGCGGCGTGAAGGGACCGGAGGGCCGGTCGCTGACGGCCACGCCGATGCGGAAAATTCCTTCTTTGTCATGAGCCGGGAAATAGAGATAGTACCGGCCGTTCTTGACGGCCGCGTCCGGCGCCCACATCTGTGTCTCCGCCCAGGGCACGTCCCTGACATTGAGCACCTCGCCATGGTCGGTGACCGGAGTGGAAAAATCGACGATGGAGAACACGTGGTAATCCTTCATGTCGTACTGGCTGCCCCACATGTCCGGGCGCACGGTGGTGTAGACGTCATGGGAGGGATAGATATAGAGCTTGTCCTCGAAAACGTGCGCCGAGGGATCGGCCGTAAAGAGGTGGGTGACAAGCGGCTCTTTGGGCGCGGGAACGGCGTTCTCCCGCGTCTTGCCGCATCCCAGTGCGATGAGTCCCGGGATGAGCACAAGGAACAGGCGAAGGTGGACGATTGGTTTGAATCGCGGCATACACGACTCCTTTTGGGAAGGATCCGCCCGGCGGCAGACGAACGGTCCCCTCACAGGAAACCCTAGGGACCGGGTGCACCCGTCTACCCCAAAAAACGAAGATCGCTTTTCGGGGTGGTAAATTCAGTCCGCGGACGGATCGTGGGTTTGTATACTCCCGTCGCCATTATAATTCAATTCCATGTATTTGATACAGCGCTTGTGGGTGATGCCGCCCGAGAGAGAACTGCAGTGGTAGAACAGGTACCAGTTTCCCTGGAACTCAACAATGGAGTGATGGGTGGTCCAGCCGATGACGGGATTGAGGATCCGACCCTGATAGGTGAACGGGCCCCAGGGATTGTCGCCGGTGGCGTAGACCAGATAGCGGGTGTCGCCGGTGGAATATGAAAAGTAGTATGTGCCGCGGTATGTGTGCATCCAGGGACCCTCAAAATAACGACGGTCCAGGTCGTCGGCGCGCAGGGGTCGGCCGTGTTCGTCCAGGATGACCACCTCATGCACCCCGCCGTCGATGCCTTTCATGTCGGGCCTAAGGCGGGCCACACGCGGGCGGACGGCCGGACCCGCATCACGCGGCTCCCGGGCGTCGGGACTGTACACTCCATTGCTCCAGCGCTCCAGCTGGCCGCCGCGCAGACCGCCGAAGTACATATAGGCCTCGCCGTCGTCGTCCATGAAAACCGCGGGATCGATGCTGTAACTGCCCTTGATCGGCTTCGGCTCCGGCGTGAACGGCCCGTAAGGACGGTCGCTTGAGGCGACGCCGATGCGGAAGACGCCCTGCTTGTCGCGGGCGGGGAAGTAGAGATAGTACGTGCCGTCCTTGCAGGCGGCGTCCGGCGCCCACATCTGGCGGGACGCCCAGGGCACGTCCTCCAGGTGGAGGACCTGGCCGTGATCGACGACCGGCGAATTGAAATCCGCGATCGAAAGCACATGGTAGTCCTTCATGTCGAAGTGGTCGCCTTCATGGGTGTGGGGGATGTCGTTGTCCAGGTCGTGGGAGGGATAGATGTAGATTTTCCCCTCAAAAACATGGGCCGAGGGATCGGCGGTGAAAATGTGGGTGACGAGGGGTTTCTTCCTCATCGGGATCGATGTCATTACCGGCATTCTTTCCTCACGGTGCGGGAAGCAGCCTGCAACGTAAAACTTGCGACGTGACCGTCGGATCAGTGATGAGATGGTTTTTACGTTGTGTGTGATTGTAACTTCCCAGGTATTGCGTATGCAGCAGGATCGCCCGGCCAAGCCGCGGACGGTTCGGTCGTAACCGACGGGAATGAATGTACGCAAATATGCTCAAGGAGTCAAGACCCGGTCAGGGTGGAATCCGTCACGTCCACCACCAGGCGCCAGGCCGGACCCGGTTTGCATGTGAGAAGTTCGGCCTCCATTTCGACCACGCCTTCCAGGTACCGCTTTTCATCATGATGTGAAAAATCGCACACCAACACCCTGGAGCCCGCACGCTCGATCCATTTCACACGCTCACTCATGGAACGCTCCTTTCTGAGTGCTTGTGCCACCGTTATTTTCTTTTCAGTTTACTCTTGACCGAGTGTACCAGCCGGTAGGGACTGTGCAGCGCGTATTCTTCCAACCGTTCAGCGGGCAGCCGGTGCGCCAGCCGGTTCCTCCCGGCGGCTCCGGCTTTCCGGAAGCGGTTGACGATGCGGCGCACCCGGCTGGCGCTTCGCGGATTGTCGAAGATAAAGAATGCGCCGCAGACGTTCCTTCCGTCCAGCACCCCGTGCCAGCGCGGTTCGCAATCCACCAGGGTCTCATGGCCCCCGCAGCGCAGGGAGAGGTGAAAGCGTCCGGCGCATTCCGCCTCTTCATTCCCCTCCGGATCCAACAGACACCCGGTGCGCGACAGGTCCAGGAGCAGGCAGGGCCGGCTTTGTCCGTCCGTCACAATCGCGGCCCGGGTGGCGAACCGGAAACGGGGCGCGGTCGTTCTCACGCCCGCACCATCGTCCCTCGAGGCGCGCGCCCGATTTCTGTCCAGAAACCCCGCCCGGCGCAGGTCAAAAAGCAGGCCCTGCAAGGAAGCCTGTTCCCCGGGCCCCGTCCTGACGAATTTAAGCCCGTAACCGGTCTCCCCGTGCTTGACGTCCCGTCTGACCGTAAGCGCGTGAAGCGCGATTTTCCGGCCGAACACGTGGAAGACCATCGCGTGTTCCCGTTCCAGGGGCAGGTCCCGCCGGCAGACAAGAAAGACACCCGTCCGGGAGATGTCGACGATCTCCGCCCGTACGGCCCCGTCCAGTCCGGCAATTTCGAAAAACATGTCCACGCCGAACCGCTTCGGCTGCTCCCACCAGCGCAGCGGCGGGTTGAAATAGGGAGCGATGACGTCACGCCGGAAAAAAATGCCGGCGGCCACGGTGAGTATCAGGTTGTAGATGATCAGGCTCAGGACATGGTAGTGCGGCCGCAGGGCGAACGTAATGATATTAGCCGCGACCAGGTAGACGGAGGCGGCGAGAAAGACGTACCAGCCCCAACGCCGCACGGAAAAAACGGCCGCGGCGCACAGCGGGTAGAGGCAGAGGATGAACACGTCGTGCGGGCCCAGTTTTGAGAAAATGTTGTATGGCCCAATCACCGGCGTCAGGGTGAGGATGGAGGCCTGCAGGAGGATAAACACGGGTGAAATAAAAAAGCAGAGAGAAATCAGGATGATAATCAGCGGTTTTCTGGGCACACCGTTTTCCTCTAACCCATTGTAGCCCACCCGGTTCCGAACTGCAAATAAAAACGTCCGACACTTTCGGTGGAAAGCGGGAAAAAAACACCTATACTTTCCATTATGCATCGACACGCCGGTCGGCGAATCCATTGTGTACAGTTCAGGCATATCATGCCTTGTTTCCTGGCGGGAATGCTCCTCCTATCTTCTTGCTCCCTCCTGCTGCTGGATGAATCCACCTCCTATACCGGCCGGTTCAACCGGACCGACAAGGTGTTGGTGCTGGTGGACGACGCGGTCTTTCCCGTTCTGGAAGACGCCCTGGTCGAATACGCGTCCGACCTGGCGGTCGAAAAGGTTGCTGTGAAGGTGGAGCAATGGACCGCCGGCACCGCCTCAGACCTGCGCTCTCTGTTGGCCGCGCGCCTTCATGATCAGGGGATCGACGGCGCCTTCCTGGTGGGCGACCTGCCCGCGGCCTGGTACGCCATGACTTCGGAATTCCGCTATGAGGAGTTTCCCTGCGACCTCTACCTGATGGACCCGGACAGCGTCTGGACGGACGCCGACCACGACCGGCGCCTGGACGCCCATTCCCCGCTCCGCCTCACCCTGTACGTCTCCCGTCTCCGGGGAACCGCCGGGGAACTGACCGCCTATTTCCGGAAATTGCACGACTACCGGACCGGGGCGTCCCGCCTGCCCCCGCGGGCGTACATCTTCAAGGACGACGACTGGTCCGCTTTCCGGCAGGGATCCAATTTCGGTCTGGGCCTTCTCTACGGCACGACCGATATCGACGAAACCGCCGACCGGACGGTCAAGCCGCACTACCTGGACACGCTCACCGCGGACGGATACGAATTCGTCTACCAGTGGATTCACTCGTATCCCTCCTCGCTCTGCGTCAAGGAAGCGGGGCTGTTCAAGACCATCACCGTCTGGGACGTGGCCGCCTTTGACCTGAAAGGGCATTTCTACAACCTGTACGACTGCAGCGCCGCCCGTTTTACCGAACTCAACCTGGGTATGGCCTACCTGGCCAAAACGGACAGTGCCCTGGCCGTCTTCGGCTCCACCAAGGTGGGGGGTTGTTATTTTCCACTGGTCTTCCACCAGGTGCTGGCCCAGGGCGGTACCTGGGGCGACGCCTATCTCAACTGGTACAACCATTACGGCCGGCGCAACGACAGTTGGAATCTGGGCATGGTCATCCTCGGCGACCCGACCCTTACCCCCACCTCCGCCGGCCCGGCCTACCGGTTCATTGACATGAGCCTGCCCGCCGAACCCGACGGTGAAGCGATCCGCCGGCTGGAAGAGACGGGATACGATTTCCAGAGCGACCGCGACCTCAGCGGTTTCGACGCGTACCGGGAGGCGCACCCGGAGTTTTTTAAACCGTAAGCCCTCCCGCCGGCGGGTGCGTACCCCGCACACCCGCAGCCGGAGGCCGGGACGTCCAGGCCGCATCTTACCAAAAAGCGATTCTGCATTGACCATTCCTCCCCGTCACAATAGAATATCCCGCGAGGTGCCCTTTGAAAAAGAGCGAAAAACGAACCATCCTCATTTTGTTGGGCCTCTTCGCCTTATTCTCCATGATCATTGCGGGAAGCCTGTCAGAACTTAGCTTCAGCCCGGGGCTGCCCCCGCCGGAGATCCATTCTCCGGCGGATAGTACGGGCCGGGGAGACGTCCGGTCACAGGAACTCACCCAAAACGCGGCCGTTTCCAAGAGCATCGTGATCACGGTGGTAGCCGTGTTCGGGCTGGGCGCCGCGGCGTTCATTATCAGGCGGGTGAAATTCCGCAACCTGAAATCGGCGCTGACCGGCCTGATCCCCCCGGTGCTCATCCTGGCGGGCATCGTCGGCCTTTACGTTCTGCTTATGTCGGATACGCCTTACGTAATGGGAGCGACGGAAAAGATCGCGCCGGCGGCCGCCCCGAACCCGGTTCCCGCCGGCGGCGCACCGGACACGTTGCCGTTGATCATGGGAGCGGTATTGGCCCTGGTCATGGGCGTAATCGTCGTCCGGCTGATCACCTCCCGGAAAAAACAGCCCTCCCTGTCCAGCGCCATTGAGAGCGCCAGTCTCCAGGCCAAATACGCCCTGGAAACCGGTGAAAACCTGAGAGCGGTGATTATCCGCTACTACCGCACCCTGTGCGCCGTGCTGGCCGAGGAACAGGCCCTGGAACGGGAGGAATTTTCCACGGTCAAGGAATTCGAGGCCAAGCTGACCGGCGCGGGCGCGCCGCCGCAGCCGGTCCGGGTTCTGACGAGCCTGTTCGAAACCGTCCGCTACGGCACCGGGAACCCCCCGCCCGATTCCGGAAAAACGGCCCTGCACAGCCTCGAAGCCATTATCGGTCATTTCCGCGCCGTTCACCCCAGGGACGCCCATGAAAAAAAGTAACCGGGCGCTCCCGATCATTCTGGTCTGCGCGGGCCTTATCCTGGCGGCCGTTATATTCTGGGATACCACGCTGAACCACCTCTTGAAACCCGCGGCTTTGGCCGCCTGGCTGGCCCTGCGGTCCACGATTCTCCGCCTGGACCAGGGGATCATCTGGTGGGCGGTGGTCGCGCTCTGCGCCGTGATCCTGCTGCTGCGCCTCTCTAAGCCGGCGCACCAGCCGGCCGCGGAAAAGAGCGAGACGGCGGATTACTTCACCCGCCGCCTCGCGTACTGGCGGTCCCATTTCCTGGGCCGGCCCCACGATCCGTTCAACCGGGATCGGCTTGCGTCCAAATTGCGCGTCATGATCGTCACCCTGTACGCGGCCGGGAAACGCGTGGCGGTGACCTTCGAGTTAACCGACGCGTTCAGGGAGGGGAAAATCCGGCTGCCGGAGAACATCCATGCCTTCCTCTTCAGCCCGCCGCCGCCGCGGGGTTTTCCTCATTCACTGTATCGGTTTTGGGACCGGGTATCCGGGCGCGAGGAACGGGAATACCGGCAACGACTCGACGAATGCCTGGCCTATATACATCACCAACTGGAGCACTGCCATGAGTAACACCACACCCAAAGAACTGTCCATCGAACAAACCGCCTCACTCTCCGCCGCCGTCGTGAACGAGGTGGCCAAAGCCATCGTGGGTAAGCGGGAAACGCTGGAACTGGTCATGACCGCGTTTCTCTGTCCGGGGGGGCACGTGCTTCTGGAGGATTTCCCCGGCCTGGGCAAGACGCTTTTGGCGTCCAGCTTCGCCCGGGTCATGGGCATGGAATTCAAGCGCATCCAGTTCACGCCCGATCTTCTGCCCGGCGACATCACCGGCGGGTACGTATTCGACGCGGCCGCCAACCGCTTCACGGTGCGCCGCGGTCCGGTGTTTTCCCACGTGCTCCTGGCCGACGAGATCAACCGGGCCTCGCCCAAAACGCAGTCCGCCCTGCTGGAGGCCATGCAGGAGCGCCAGGTCACGCTCGAGGGCGAGACCCTGCCCCTGCCGGACCCGTTCATCGTCATCGCCACGCAGAACCCCGTGGAATACGAGGGCACGTTTTCCCTGCCCGAGGCCCAACTGGACCGTTTCATCGTGAGATTGTCCCTGGGATATCCCCGGCCGGAGGAGGAAACCGAGATACTCATGCGGCGCGTGGCCAGGAAGGCCGACAACCTGATCCTGGAAAAGGTGATCGACCCCGACACGCT
>CAYQRT010000061.1:0-12426 GCA_964419695.1 uncultured Spirochaetaceae bacterium
ACCGCCCACGTCGCCGATACGGGCGCCTACCGGGTCATTACCGCCGCCGAGCGTGAGAAGGCCGTCGAGGAACTGGAATTTTCACAATCCGACCTGGCGGATCCTCAAAGTCAATTACGCGTGGGCAAGCTCCTTTCGGCCGCCAAGATACTTTCCATCCGCTGTTCGCGCGCCGGCGACTACCTGGTGGTGCAGCTTTCGCTGGTGGACGTGCAGTCCGGAGCCATCACCGGTAACGCTCTGGGCAAGTACCGGAACCTGGGGACGCTCCTGGAAAGCGCCCGGGCCCTGACCGCGCAGTGCCTGGGAGTGGGCACGGAAGAGCGGGAGGACGGCCGCGTCCGCTTCGTGACCGTGACCAACGCCACGGAACTCTTGCGGGAACTGCGTTCCAACACGGTCGTCACCCTCGCGCCCGGCGTCTACAACCTGAGCCGCCGCAATGACATAACGCACGCCAACCTCTCCTGGAACAACAACGCCGACGGGTTCTTTCCGGTGGTGAAATCGGTCACCAACCTGACCCTGCGCAGCGAGGGGGACGCCTCGATCGTCATCGACCCGGCCTACGGGTGGCTTATTGATTTTCAGACCTGCCGTGACCTGCGTTTCGAACGCCTGCGCCTGGCGCATACCACCCCGGGGTTCTGCTCCGGCGGCGTGCTGTCGTTTTCGATTTGCGAGAACATCGAGATCACCGGATGCGACCTGGAAGGAAGCGGCACCTACGGACTGGTTCTGGATCGCACCTTCAACGTCACCATGAACGGGGGCGGCATCCGCCGCTGCACCTACGGCGCCGTCCAACTGGAAAATTCGCGAGACGTACTGTTCATCGATACCGCCATCGAGGAAAACCGGGAATATTCAATTATCGGAATTCAGAAGACATCCAATGTTGACTTTATCCAATGTTTGATCGCGTCCAACACCGGGAGCGAATTGCTGTGGACGGACAGCTCCAGTTACAGCATCAATTTCACCCGCTGCCGATTCAACCGTAACCGCACCAAGGACGACGTCCGTCGGAATGCTCAAGCGCATTTCATCGATTGCATCTTCGAGTAGCGAGAGGAAGGGAATATGCCCAAAAAGAAGAGCGTCCTGGAGCGGATCAGCGTCACCATTGAACAGGAGTTGTTGGAGGCTTTTGACCGGTCGGTGGCCGAACGGGGCTACGCCACCCGTTCCGAGGCGGTCAATGCCCTGATCCGTGAATCCCTGATCAAAAAGGAAATCGCCAAACCGGAGGCCCCGGCCGCCGGCGCCGTGGTCCTGGTGTACAACCACCATGAACGGCAGCTTTCCGGGCGCCTGACCGATCGCCAGCACGAGACCCACCATCACGTAATTGCCACCATGCACGTGCACCTGGATCACGATAACTGCCTGGAAATCATCGCCCTGCGGGGCAAGGCGGCCGAGATCCGCCGGGTGGCGGACGAACTCATCAGCTTGAAGGGCGTCAAGCACGGTCGTTTCATTGAAACCGCGGCTGGAAAATATTTCTAGTCACAAAGCACCGTACGAACGTCTCCCCGGCCGGCCGGGTTTTTCACCTGCGACAAGATATTTCCCCGGACCATCCTGCGCCTCGATCACCGTAAATCCGGCGCTGCGCGCTTGGGAGGCGAGCGTGTTCGCCGCGGGAAGCACATGGGCGTTGACCGGCGGAGGCAGGGTGGCGTGGAAGGCGTTGAGCCCGGCCGAGCCCTCCACGTGCAGCACCGCGAACCGGCCGCCCGGCGACAGAACGCGGAAAAAACTCCGGATGATGTCAGGTTTGTCCTCGAAATGGGGGAAAGCCTGAAAGCAGGCGATGGCGGACAACGAGGCGTCGGGGCGTTCGTGGAGAAACGCGCCTATATCGGCTGCCACCAGCATTAAAGCGGCGTCACCGACTTTGCGTCGGGCCGTTTCGATCATGGAGGGCGAAACGTCCAGACCGATGACGCGCCCGCCGGGCTTGACCGCGGAGAGCAGGAAGGGAAAGAGCACGCCTGTACCGCAGCCTGCATCCAGAACGGTGTCGCCGGGGGAGACGCGAAGCAGGCGCGTCATTTCCAGAATCGTCCGGCGCGTGTGGTCGGTGAGCGGCATCATGTTGTCCCAGCGCGGCGCCAGGTCGTCGAAGTACCGGGCAGAGGCGCGCCAACCGGTTTCACTCACGCAGGGCCTCGATCAGGCGATCGCAGTTGTAGCGCAGCACGTCCTCCAACGTGCGCGTCCCGTCCTTGCCCGGGAAGTTGATGAACTCAGCCACCGCGGCGTCGGGCAGCGTCTCCCTGAGGGGGCCGCTGACCGGGTTATGCCAGTTGTCGACGATGAGCGGAGCGCCGGTCCGGGAAGCTTCGACGATTTGTTTGGCCTCCAGGGGCGCCGGACCGAAAACGCCGGCCACGGATAATCCGAAGAGGTGCGCCAGGCGCTTTTGGAACGCGTGAACGACCGCCTTCCTTTCGAATCCGCCGGCGGCATTGACCCTTTCGCGGCAGACGGTGAAAATGCGCTCCAGGGAGGCGATGTTCTTTTCCGCCGCCGCCCGCGTGCCAGCGGCCGCGGCCACCGCGCGGATGGAAGCGTACATGGCGGCGGGGTCGTAGTCGGTGGCGATCTTCACCATGGTGATCTTGTTCACGGTCACCTTGTCGGCCAGGGTCTTCATCATGTTTTCATATCCCGCGTACACAAAGACGCGGGCGCCGGCGATGACCTTGACGTCGTTGGGTTTCAGCTCGTACTCGGGCGGGTGCTGCAGCTCGTAGGGCGCGATGACCGCGCAGTCGCCCACACCCGCGGCCCGGGCAAAGGCGGCCGTCCAGGCCGTGCTGGCCACCACCCGCGGGCCCGTGGCCGGCGGCTTGCCTCCGCAGGCGAAAATCAGCATGGCTGTCATGACGGTCAGAACCGGACGGTTACTGTGTTTCATGTCACTCTCCTCCCGCGTCGCGACGCGGTGATTTTCGAAATAACAAAACATATAATGAACCCGGCGGCCCCCGCGGCGGTGACGCCCGAGGAGGCCGGCAGGTCCAGGATGACGGCGCTGAAGAATCCTCCCACGGCGTACAAGAGACCCAAACACAGCGAGAGCAGAAAAAGCCCCTTGGCGCTGCGCGCCACCAGGAAGGCGGCCAGGGCCGGCAGGAGCAGGATAGAGTCAAGCAACAGGGCGCCCAGAAGCTTGAGGGCCAGGGTGACCGTAAACCCGGCGCACAGGGCGATCAGATTGGAAAGGAGCTTCTCGTTGACGCCCGCGGAAAAGGCAATCTCCCGATCGAAAAGTACGGCGCTGATCCGGCGAAAGGCAAAGAGGACGAATCCCAGGATCAACCCGGACCAGACGAGCGTCAGCGCCAGATCGATCGTTCCCAGGGAAAACACGTTCCCCCATAACAGCGAAAACACTTCCTTAGCCGGCAAGGACAGTTTGTAGATGATGATAAAGGCCGCGGCCGCCGCGGTCACCATAAAGAGGGCGGAGACGTAGCCTTCATTGATTTTGGCGGCGCGCGCCAGCGGCGCTATAGTGAGGACGATGAGCAGGGTCATTCCGAAGCCGAACAGGAGGGGATCGATGCCGGCGGCCAGGGCCAGGGCCCCGCCCAGAAAGGCGGCGTGCATGAGGGTGAATTTGAGCGTCACCAGATGGAGGCGCAGGATGAATACGCCCACCAAGGGAAAGGAGATGCCCGCGGCCACGAGGGCGGCCAGCCCCCGCAGCAGGGGCGGGTAAGAGAAAATCTCCAGCGGATTCACGGCGCTTTCCCGTGTTCGTGGTGATGGAGGGCTTCCCGGTCGAGCGAAACGCGGCCGTTTTCAAAACGCACCTGGCGCGCGCGTGCGGAGGAGGGGAGCGGATCGTGGTGTTCGTGCGACACGAGAAACACGGTCAGGCCCTCCTCCCGGTTAAGGCGAAGCAGGATGTCGGACAATTCGGTTTTGGATCGGCCATCCAGATGCGAGGCCGGTTCGTCCAGGACCAGGAGCCGCGCCTGTTGGGCCAGACAGCGGGCCAGCGAAACCCGCTGTTTCTCTCCCCCGGAAAGCACGGCGTACGGGGCTCCGGCCAGATGCAGGCAGTTGGTCGAGGCCAGCGCCCGGCGGGCCAGCGCCGTTTTTTCCCGGCGGTCGAGACGTAAACATGAGGTGCCTATCAGGGCCACCTCCAGGGCGGAGATGGGAAAGTCGCTGGCCACGGGGTGTTGGGTCATGTAGGCGACCAGGCGACGCACGCGGCGCCAGCGCGGCGTCCCCACTTCCTCGCCCATGACGCATATGCGGCCGCCGCGGGGCCTGGTGAGGCCCAGGATGATTTTGGCCAAGGTGGTTTTACCAGATCCGTTTTCGCCGCGAACCAGGACGAAGTCGCCTCGGTTCAGGGTAAAGGTCAGCTCGCGGAAGAGGAGACGGTCGCCGAATCCGGCGGCCAGATTTTCGGCCTGGACGATGGTATTACGAAAAGACATAACGTAATACTGATAGCGCAGAACGAGACGGCTGTCAAGGGCGGTCCCCGGCCTCGCGATTGACACCCGGCTGCCCCATCATCTATGATTGAAGCCGTCATGACAAGAAGCATCATCGCCACCGTGGGAATGTGCGGGTCGGGAAAGAGCGTGGCCGGCGAACGCCTGGAGGCCCTGGGATTCGTCAAGGTCTATTTCGGCGGACTCACCATTGAGGAAGTGAAGCGTCGCGGCCTGCCGGTGAACGAGAAGAACGAGCGGGCGGTGCGGGAGGAACTGCGCCGGACGCACGGCATGGGAGCCTTCGCCGTTTTATCGCTTCCCGCCATTGAAGCGGCCTTGCGGGAAGGGCGGCGCGTTCTCATTGACGGGCTGTACAGCTACTCCGAATACAAAATACTCAAGGAAAAATACGGAGACGGATTGCTGATCCTGGCCGTGTTCACGCCCCGCCATCTGCGCTACAACCGTCTGGCGCGTCGTCCGCTGCGGCCCCTCACCATTGAGGAAGCCGTGTCCCGGGATTATTCCGAAATTGAGAACCTGGAGAAGGGCGGTCCCATCGCCCTGGCCGATTACACCCTGGTCAACGACGGAACGCGGGAACAGCTCGTCACGGCGCTGGACAAGGTACTCCGTCTGGAACGCGTGGTGGATGAGGAAAGCCTCGGGAAACGCTCCTCAGGAAAGGATAATCAATCGTCATGAACACAGGAAAAACCGGCGCCGCGCGCGTCCGTCCCGCCTGGGACGAGTATTTTCTGGGGTTTGCGGCCCAGGCCGCCGCCCGCTCGGACTGCCTGCGCGCCCAGGTGGGGGCGGTCATCGTCAACGAACGCAAGAAGGTCAAGGGCACCGGGTACAACAACTCGCCCGTGGGCGTCGAATCCTGTCTGGCGCGCGGTTCGTGCTACCGGATCGACCATCAGATCGAGTCGGGCACCCGCTATGAAACCTGCCGCAGTATCCACGCCGAGCAGAACGCCATCATCCAGGCGGGCGAGGATAACTGCGTGGGCGGCACCATCTATGTCTTCGGCCACGACCAGGTGTGCATTCTCTGCAAACGCTTTATCCTCAACGCCGGACTCGTCCGCGTCCTGCTCCAGAAAACTTCAGGCGGTCCGGTCCAGGAAATCGATCCCGCCTCCTGGCGCAAAGACCTGTAATTATCGATTATCTCACCTCGAACCAGATCTTGTCGCTTTGAGCCGCTCCCCGCGCCATCTGCACCGAGTGTTTGCCTTTTTTAAGTCGCCACAAGGCGGTGTAGGGCCAGCGCGCCCGCGCCACTTTCTCACCATCCACCAGCCAGTCCACGTCGGGCAGGGGCGGATCAACTTCCCCGGCCAGCCGGATGCTCTGGGTGCTTCGGTCATAACCGGGCTCGATCAGGAAGATGTCTCCATTGCGGGGGGTGGTGACCACCAGGGCGTCCACGGCCCGGTATCCCTCGGCGCTCAGCGGTGAAGCGCGCGTGGGGGGAGGCGTCAGGCCCGATTCCTTCTGCCAGGCCGCGTAGCGGGGAGGCAAAAAGGCGAATGTTTTCTCCTCCACGTAACGCGCGGGACATTTATTCGAGGCCAGGAGACCGTTGCGTTTGTCCAACCGTACCCGCCGGTGCACGTCGCAGGGCGGAAGCGGTCGGTCACGGGCGGGAATAAAGGCTGTCATGGTTTCCGGGCAGAGGGCGGTGGCCGCGAGACCCGAGGCTTGGCAGACGCGCACCGATTCCACCCCTTCCGGAACGGCCGGGTAGGAGGGAAAATCGCGGTAAGGGCCCTCTGCCACCACCAGGCGCGCTATCTTGTTGAAGAGCGGACCGGCCCCGATGATGCCGGAAAGCTGGTTCATGGGATTACCCCGGAAGTCGCCGGCCCAGACCCCGATGGTGTAGTGATCCGTATACCCCACCACCCAGTTATCGCACCAATTGGAGCTGGTGCCGGTCTTGACCGCCACCGGAAAACCCATGATCAGGGGATTGGAATACCCGTAGGCCTGGTAGCGCAGGTTTTCATCGGAGAGGATGTGTGAGATCAGGAAACAGGTTCGCTCGTCAAAGAGCCGTTCGCCGGGCGGGGGAGGAGCCTGCCCCCGGCGGAGAAAGGCGTACGGGGTGACGGTCAACCCCTGTCGGGGGAAAAGGGCGAAGGCCGCGGTCAGTTCCAAAAGCGTCACCTCGCCGTCTCCCAGGATGAGGCCCAAGCCGTAGTGGGCGGGCGTTTGATCCAGGGAGCGGAGACCCGCCCGGCGCAGGGTAGTGAGGAGTGGAAAGACCCCCACCTCGTTGGTCAGGTACACAGCGGGCACATTGAGGCTGCGCGTCAGGGCTGCCTTGGCCGGCACCGGCCCGTGGAAGGTGCGGGTGTAGTTTTCCGGTACATAGAGTTCGCGGTCGGTGCCCAGGTATTCGGTCCGGACGTCGGGCAGTATGGAAATGGGCGACCAGCCGTTTTCAAAGGCCAGGGCGTAGAGGAAGGGCTTGAGGGTGGACCCCGGCTGCCGAAGAGCCAGGGCGCCGTTGACCATACCGCCATCTGAATTCCAGTAATCGGCGGATCCGACCATGGCCAGCATACTGCCGTCCGCATTGTCCAGGACCACACAGGCCGCGTTGGTGAGCCCGCCCTGTTCCAGGACGTCCACGTGGTTGCGAATGATGTTCTCTATCTGTTCGTTGAGGCGTCCGTGCAAGGTGGTGTGGATGTCTCCCGCGTCCGGGTGCTGCGCCAGCACGTAATCGGTAAAGTGCATGGCGGCGCCGGCCGGCCTGGCCGCCCGCACGACGATCCGTTCGCGCAGGGCCGCCTGGAGTTCGGCCTCCGAGATTGTGCCCGTGTCCGCCAGGCGCTTGAGTACGAACTCCTGCCGCCGGCGCGTCTCTTCCGGATGGACCGTGGGATCGAGGCGCACGGGCGACTGCGGAATGCCCGCCAGGTAGGCCGCCTCGGCCAGGCTCAACAAGCGGGCCGGTTTGTTGAAATAGGTCCGGCTGGCCGTCTCGATGCCGGTGAGATTGGCGCCGTAGGGGGCGCGGTTCAGGTAGTTGAGCAGGATGGTTCGCTTGTCCAGGTAGAGATTCAGGCGCAGGGCGTCGTGCATCTGGAGAATTTTTCCGAAAAGATCGTGGGGGCGGTTCCAGATGAGCCGGCCCAACTGCATGTCGATGGTGGAGGCGCCCGAAACCACCCGCCCGCCGGACAAGTTCTGGGAAAAGGCGCGCAGCAGGGCGCGCGGATCCACGCCGCCGTGTTCAAAGAAGGCATCGTCCTCGCAGGCCAGGGTGGCATCCACCACTTCCCGGGGAATACCGTCCCAGCCCGTCCAGCGCGCCGGTGCGTTGCCCGGTCCCACCGCTTCCCGGAGGAGCACGCCGTCCCGGTCATAGAGGCGGTGTGATTCGGGATACCCCTGCCGGAAAAGGACCGGGTCCACGGGTTGGCACCAGAACGTGAGACCGAAGACGAGCGCCTTGAAAAGATGAGCGCCGAAAGCCAGCACGATAATGAGAAGCGCCGGTCGCCGGACCAGCGCGGTCCCGGCGCGCGTGAGGACGCGCCGGCCGCCGTCGATAATTTTTGGAAGCTTCATTTCCTTATCGTGACGAACTCTACCCGGCTGGTGCCGCTTTTGTCCGGGTCGTACATGGGTTCCACCCGGGCGGCCGGGGCCAGACAGGTGCCCGCCGTGGTGGTGCGGGCAAAGTACGTAAACTCGTATTCACCCGCATCCATTTCATTGACATAAAAGAAGACCCGGGAATCCCGGATTTCAGTGTACGCAACCTTATCCATGGTCTTGAGCGCCGCGGCCGAAAGCCGCGCCGTGCCGACCCTTTCCGTGGTTTTCAGGTTGGTGTTGAGCGGCTCGAATCCGGCCGGCAGCCGGTCATCCACCGCGCAGTAGTAGCATTTGGCGTCCGCCTTGACCTTGAGCCGCACCAGGACCAGTTCACCCAGGGGCAGGCTGTCCGCGGACAGGGAGCGTCCCTCGGCCGTCTCGTAGCTGCGTTCCAGGGTGAATCCATTGCTGGTCGGTTCCAAGGCGCCTTTTTCCAGTTTTATATTATAGAGCAGCCGGCTGGAGGCGAAGACCGGCCGCGAACCGCGGTTGCGCAGCCTGCATGAAACGCGGGCGCCGCCCGTGAGGGAGGCTTCCTCCAGGTTGAGGCTGTACGTCCGGCTGGACAATTTCTGAAATCCGGCGGACGGAAACGATTTTCCGTTGACCGTAAAGTCGAATGCCGGTTCATACGATCCGCCGGTCACGGCGTACCGGTGGATGCCCATGATGCCGAAGATGGTGGATTGGGTATTGCCCCAAAAGCCGTTGCTGCGGCGGCGCTTCAAGAGTCCGTTGAGGAGTTTGACGAGGAGCCGGTCGTCGCCGCCGACCGTGGCCAGCCCGTAGAGTACGGCCCCGTGTGAGCGGATGTTCGACCCCATCGAAAAACCCCCGTAGTCCGACCGGTCGGTGACGTAGGCTTCGTCGTCATGTTCCACAATGCGTTTTTTCAGCGCGGAAACGATGTCGTCCAGCAGGCGGCCGCTGCCGTTCATCTCCTTGACCGCCACGGCCAGAAAAGCCAGACCGAAGGAGCTGAGTTTGTCATTGTTGCGCCAGAGCGCGTTGATGGCGCCGCCCTGGGGCCGGCCCATGCGGCCCAGCACGGCCGCGTAGAGCGCCAGCGTGTCGGCGCTGGCGTCCGCGTAGCGTTCGGACGACTGGCGGACGGCTGAGCGGGAGAGCACGCGTTCCAGGTACCCGCCGATCTTGTTGAGCACCTCCTGCGGCACAACGAAACCCTGCTTTTTCGCCTCCACCAGGGCCATGGCGCCGAAGCCCGTTCCGTAGGGATGGGAATCGGTATTCCCCGGCCAGTAGGAGAGGCCGCCGGAAGAGTTGACGAAGGTGAGGATCCGTTCGATACCGGCTTCCGCGTACTTCTTGAGTTGTTCGCGATCCACGTCCACGCCGATCTCCTTAATGATGTCCTTGAAGATAATGAGCGGGTAGGCGTTGCTCGTGGTCTGTTCGATGCACCCGTGGGGATACTGCATGACGAACCCCACCGCGTCCTTGAGTTCGCTTAAAACCGTGGAAGAGACGGTGACGTCCAGGGAGAGCGATCCCGGCAGGCGGTCAGCCGGCACGTCGAAGGCGACCTCGCCGCTGCCGCCGCCGGCCACGTTCAGGCTGCGCACCACTTTTCTGTCCGTGACAGGCTGGAGCACGGGCACCACATACTCGGCCCGGTCGGTCTGCCGGCCCAGGGTGGCGCTGAAGCGGATGGAGAGCCGGGAGGGATCGGTAACCCGGAGCGGAAAGCTGAAAAAAGCCTGGTCGTTGTTCTTCACGGTGGACGAGCCCCGTCCGTTGCCCGAGGTGAACCGGGCGCCCTGGAGCGTGGCGGTGACCGCCACCTGTCCGCTGGTTCCCGTCTCATTAAAGACGCGCGCCTCGGCGGTGAAGGAATCCCCCGCGTACGCGAAACGGGGCAGGACGGGCATGATCATGAGCGGTTTCTTGCTGGTGATCCGGTCCTGGGACGACCCCATGCGCTGGTCCGTATCGGTCACCACCGCCATGACGCGGTAGCCCGTTATGTTGTCCGGCAGCTTGAAGGTGACGCGTCCCCGGCCGTTTCCGTCCAGCAGCACGGAGGGATTCCAATACGCCGTGCTCATGAAGAGGTTACGCAGAATTTTTTCCGGTTCCACCAGTCCGGAAAAATCGTCGCCGCCGCCTTCAAAGAGTGTTTCGTGGCGGCTGCGGCGGGAGTGGGGCAGGTCGAGGAGGTTGGAGCCGGTGCGGATGCCCAGGGGCGCGATTGAGAGAAGCTGGCTCAAGGGGTCGGGCGTGCGGTAGCCGGTCAAACTTAATACCGCCTCATCCACCACCGCCAGGCATACCTGGCCGGCCACCGGCCGTTTCTGCCGGTCCTTGCACTCCAGGTCCACACTGACCGATTCCCCGGGGTGGAAATTGCGGCCCGCCGGCTTGACCAGGAGCGTCAAACGCCGGTCGGCCGGGTCCACGTCGATCTTGGCGTAGCCGATCTTGAAGCCGGGTGCGCCCGTCTCGAAGCCGGAGGCGTCCTTCTGGCGGTGTTCCCGCCCGCGCACGAGGATGACCGACGCGTAGACGTTGGGGGCGTACTCGGATTTGATCGGAAACTGGATGGACGGGGTGTTGTTGTTGACGGTAAAGATTTTCTTATAGACGATCGCCCCGTCCTTCTCCACGGTCAGGAGCCCGAGCGCCTTTTTATAGGGGCTCATGGTCACCAACCTGGCCGTCTCCCGGTCACGGTAACGGTCCTTGTCGCAGAGCAGTTCGATCTGTTCCTTGTCGAAGCGGGGCCAGGCCGTGGGCCGGTCGCCGGATACGGTCACCTTGAAGCCGGTCCGCATGATCCGTCCGGACGGGTCCTTGACGGTAAACACCATCCGGTAGTAGCCGGCCTCGGGGATGTTGAAGCGGCACTGGACGGGAACCCGGCGGGTGGCGATCTCCATCTCCCTGACCTTGGCATACTCCTCGCGGCTGTCCATCTGCGTCATGTTGAACTCCACCAGCCGCACGTCGGAATGGTATTCGACCTGTTCGAGGGAGGCGGTGACCTTGGCGTTCTCCACGGGATCGCCGTTGCGGTCCACCACCACCACGGGCACGATCACGTCGTCGCCGGAGGAGATGACCTCGCGTGAGGGGGGTTTGACGCCCACGTAATACCCCGCCGGATGGATGAGCGACGAATAGGCGCCGCTGTAAGTCTGACGGTCGGTATCGGTGACCGTGCCCTGCAGGATATAGAGCATGAGGCTGTCGGTGACCGGGGAGGAAACGCTGAAATCGAGGGCGATTTCACCGGCGTCGTTCAGCCTGCCCTCGCCGTCGGCCACATTGCCGTCGAATTGGTCACCGCTCTCCAGCCCGAAGACGTACCCGGGCAATTGACGGACAGTGAAGGGGATGCTCCGCCGGTAGACGCGCCAGGTGACGCCCCGTCCCTTGAGCACGCCGCCTTTGGTGTATTCGGCTTTGATACGCGCGTAGTTGCGTTCGTCGTTCTCCCATTCGTCGCGCAGGGCGCTCACGTTGACCGTGAAATTGGGCGCGCGGTACTCCTCCACCTGAAAGGTGTAACTGGTCCGGCTTTCGGCCTGGGTAACGTGCACCGAGTATTCGCCGACCGGGGCATTGGCGCGGACGGTGAAATCGCAGGCCGCGGCGTAAAAATCGTCCAGGGGATAATCGCCGTTCTGCACCTCGCGGCCGCGGGAGTCGTTGATGGTAATGTTGACGCGGTTGACGTCGGCGGCCGCCTTGTCCGCGATCACTTTCAGGTGCACGGTATCGCCGGAACGGTAGACGCCGCGGTCGGAGAAGATGACCGCCCGGAATCGTTCCCGGGCGCTTTTTTTGGGCAGGCGGAACTGCCAGGCCGAGGCGAGTTCCGATTCCACCAGCTGGGAGAACCCCGCGGTGCGGGTGAACTCGGCGGAGAGGTAGAGCGACTGCCGCAGGGTGTCGCCGGAAAGCAGGCCGGGCGCGGCCAGGAAGACGGTGCCGGAGGAATCGGTGGACCCTTGAGCCAGGGGCGATCCGGACGCGTTGTAGAGGGTCACCGCCGCGCTGCGCAGGGGTACGGGATCGGTGATGGCCGTCACCCAGACGAACACGCCCTGTTCGGATACCTTGGACGTGATGGCCACGTCGGAGCTGTGTATGAGCAGGCGGTGCGAGCGCACGGATCGCCCCTGACTGCCCGTTTCCGCGGCCTCGATCATGATCATCTGGAACGGAGAAGTAGCCTCCAGCGGGATGTCGATCTGGTGGTAGGTATTAAGCGGATACTCCTTGGTGTTGAACCGGATGATTTTGCTTTTGGCGTTCTCCAGCTGGATATTGGCAAGCTTGCGGTTCAGTATACGGATGTAGTCGGCCGGGG
>CAYQRT010000062.1:0-12325 GCA_964419695.1 uncultured Spirochaetaceae bacterium
AGCTGGGGGCCTCATCCTTGATGAAAATGTCCGGGTCGGCCAGCACCGCCCGGGCCAGACTGACCAACTGCTTCTGGCCGGTGGAGAGCAGGCTGCCGTTTTCGCCCACTTCCTCGTCATAGCCTTTGGGCAGGCGGCGGATGAACTCGTGCGCGCGCGACAACCGGGCCGCCTCCTCGATCTCCCGGTCCGTGGCGTCCAGACGCCCGTAGCGGATGTACTCCCGCACGGTGCCGGAGACGAGATGCGGTGACTGCAGGACGATGCCGATGCGCGACTGGATCGAATGGAGCGTGTAGTTCCGGTAATCCACGCCGTCCAGGCGGATCTCGCCCGCGGTCGGCTCGTAAAAGCGGGCGATGAGGTTGATGATGGTGGATTTGCCGGCGCCGGTCTGCCCCACCAGGGCCACGATCCGTCCCGGCTCCACGGAGAGGTTGAAGCCGCTTAATACCGGCTTACCCTGTTCGTAGTGAAAGTCCACGTCGGCGAAGGTGATGGGCGTGCGCAGGTGCGGCGCGGCCACGGCCCCTTCCCGGTCCCTGATCTCCGGTTCGGTGTCCAGCAGCGAAAACACGCGCTCCGCCGAGGCGAGCGAGCTCTGCAGGCCGGCCCAGACCCGGGCCATCTGCTGGATGGGCCAGAACATGAGCGCCAGGTAGGAGAGGAAGGCCTGGATGCCGCCCAGGCTGATCCAGTGCTCACCGCGGCCGATTCCCGAGTAAAGGACGATGGCCCCGAAGGCCAGCGAGGATATGATCTGTATCACCGGCAGGAAAAGCGCCGCAATGCGCGCCGCCTTGTAGCTGGCCTGGTACATCTCGTCCGCCTGTCCCCCGAACTCCTCCAGGTTCTTGTCCTCCCGTCCCAGGGCCTTGACCACCTTCACGCCCGAGATGTTTTCATTATGACGGGCGGTGAGCTTGGAATTGAGTTTACGGGCCCGGCGGTACTGTTCCACAATACGTTTCTGGAACCGGATGGCGACCACTACCATAACGGGAATGATCCCGCAGACGATGAGCCCCAGCACCGGGTTGATGGCGATCATGAAGCAGAGCGACATGATGATGTTCAGAACCGACCAGGTGAAATCGATCAGTCCCCAGGTGATCACGGAGGAGATCCGGCCCGAGTCCGAGGTGACGCGCGCCATGATCCACCCCACCGGCGTCCGGTCGAAATATGAAAACGACAGGTTCTGCAGGTGGTTGAACATCCGCCGGCGCAGGGCGTACTGCACCCGTTCCCCCAGGAATCCGGCCATGATGATGAACCCGAAAACGAGGACCGCCTGGGAAACGGCGATGCCCGCGTATACCGTCAGCAGGGAAGTGAAGCGCGCTCTGTCGCCCGCGAACAATCCCTCGTCCAGGACGAGTTTGGTGATAAAGGTGAAGAGCGCGTCCTGGAAGGCGACCACGCTGATAAGGATGAGAAAAAAGGCCGTCCCCTTCCAATAGGGCTTCAGCAACCCCAGGATGCGCAGGACCGTCCGGCCGGAAAATCGACTGGAAAAATCCTCCTCGTGAAAATCGATGGCTGACATATTACTCTCCTTGCGTCGCGGGAAACGCGGCGCGTTTTCCGTCTTCAGTCGCCGGGGCGCCCGGGCTCCCCTCCAGACGGGTCTGCATTTCAAATATATTGCGGTAGAACCCGGTCCCTGCCGCCAGGGCCGCGTGCGTACCCTGCTCGGCGATGCGGCCGTCCTTGAGGACCAGGATGTTGTCCGCGAACCGCACCGACTGCACCCGGTGAGCGATGACGAAGCAGGTCCGGTTTCGCATGAGCGAGCGCAGGGCGCCGCGGATGGCGGCCTCGGTCTCGGTGTCCACCGAGCTGGTCGCGTCATCCAGGATAAGAATCGCCGGGTCCTTGAGGATGGTGCGCGCGATGGCCACCCGCTGCTTCTGCCCGCCGGAGAGGGTCACGCCCCGCTCTCCCACCAGGGTGTCGTACCCTTGCGGAAACCCGTTGATCACCTCTTCCAGGGAGGCGGCCCGAACCGCCTCCTCCAATTCCGCGTGCGGCACGTCCCGGCCGGCGCCGTACGCCAGATTCTCACGCAGGGTGCGCGAAAAGAGAAACGGCTCCTGTTCCACGATGCCTATGTGCAGGCGCAGTTCCTCCAGCTCGAACTCGCGCACGTCGCGCCCGTCGATGCGCACCGCTCCCGACACGGGATAGTAGAAGCGCGGTATGAGACTTAAGAGCGACGTCTTGCCCGATCCCGTGGGGCCCATAACCGCCGTGATCCGCCCGGCCGGCGCGGTAAAGGAAACGTCACAGAGCACCGGCTCCCCGTCGCTGTAGGAAAAACACACCCGGTCGAACACCACCTCCCCCCGCGGCCGCGAAAAAGCGGCGGAGCCGGCGCCCGCGACCCGGTAGGGCTCGGGTTCCTGGGCGGCCACCTCCCCCACGCGCTGGGCGGAGACGACCGCCATGGACGCCTCCACGATGACCCGGCCCAGCATGCGCATGGGCCAGACCACCTGGGCCACCATGCCGATCACCGCCAGGAAAGTGCCGGGACTCATCGTCCCCTGAAAGACGAAAGAGGCGCCCAGGCAGAAAATTAATATGGACTGGGCGAAGCACAAGAAATCGCTGACCGGCCAGTAGAGGGAGTGGAGACGAACCAGCCGGCGTCCGCGCCGCAGTTTCTCGTCATTGTCCCGCTCGAATTTGCCCTTCTCATACTCCTGCCGGGCAAAAGCCCGCACGATGCGTACGGCGGAAACGTTCTCCTGCAGGGTGGAGGACAATACGGCTTCCTGGTCCTGGTAGCGGTCGTACGTCTTGAAGATCTTCCTGAAGAACCAGAGCGAGACGATAATGAGGACCGGCAAAAGGATGATGGACAGGAGGCCCACCGTCACGTCCAGGATAATAAGGGCCGCGAAGCTGATGATAAAGAGCGAAAGGATGCGGCCGATCTCCGTGGCCTGCTCATTGAAAAAACGCTGGATGGTCTCCACGTCCGAGGTCACCCGTTCAATGAGGTCCCCGGTGCGCACTTTGTCGTGGTAGGTGAAGCTGAGGCGCTGGATGTGGTCAAAGAGAAAGTTACGCAGCCGGAGGACGACACCCTCCGCGGAACGCGCCGCCAGCCGGCCCCGGAAATACGAGGTGCCGGCCTCCACCAGGGCCAGAGCCATGAACCAGGCCAGAAAAACAATCACCACCCGGAGCGGTCCCTGGGTGGGAAGCACATGGTCGATAAAATCCCTCATTATAAACAAGGAAACGGTCTTGGCCCCGGCCGCGGCCGCAATGCAGACAACAGCGATGACATAGAGGAAGCGGAAACCGCTTAACAGGTTCCAGAGGGCCCTGATTCCCCGGGCCTTCAACAGTTCCCGGAATCCCGGGGGACTGGATTGATTTTTCATGGTCACACCTTTCATACACTCTCATCCGGCGGCCCAAAAAAAAGCCGCGAAACATATATTCCGCGGCTTTCCTTTCACCAAAAAAAAACCGCGGCACACAGGGATGTGCCGCGGCCGATCGATCGCTGTTATTTCAACGTCGAATTCCGGGCACACCTCTCCAGGCGTTCATGCCAATAACAATCGTCAGCATGTAACGAGTCTGGTGAATATTCATACCCGAAATCCTTTCATTGGTATTTCCTCTGCCTAAGGTATAGCATGCGCCCGGAATTCTGTCAACAAAATTTTTCCCAATACCGGAAAAAAGAGTACAGTCCGGTCCCCCGTGACCGCGGCGACCGATCAAATGTTTCCCGTTACTCCACCGAATCCGGGATAATAATCCCAATTATCCGTTTCCGGATGAAGGCGGGAATCGCCGACAGCATCACATCCATAAAAAATGCTTGGTAATATAAACACAATGAAAAATAATTTGGCTGATTGTCTCCACATGGTATTCTCCCGTACAACCCGTGTTTTGGAAATGACGGTAATAGTTTCAGGCCGCCATACCCTGCATTCGCCGTCCGGCGCGGTCGCGACTGTATCCCGGCCGCGCCGCCGGCCCGGGAACACCCTCTTGTCTTTTTTTACAAACCCGTATAATGATGATATATGCGCCGGGAACCCGACCGCCGGATAAAGCGTCGCTCCGGGCGCTGCGGTCCGGAGGGGATGCGGTTGAGAATATTCAGGATCATCATCATCGTCACCCTCGTCTTGAGCATTGTCTCCCTGTTTCTCGAGCAGGTCGAAGACGCCGGTCCCGTGGTGCGGACGGCCGGCAACATCATCGATTATCTGATCGTCGGCCTGGTCGCGCTCGAGGCCCTGATCGGCATGCTCACCGCCCGGTACCGGCTGCTCTATATAAAAGAACACAAGTTTTCGCTGCTCTTCATCGCCGTCTTCATCGTCCTGTTCGTCATAGTGAAGGCGGACCTCATCACCCAATTCACCGCGGCGGGAAGCAGCATCACCCTTCTCCTCATCCTGCTCCGCAACGCCTTCCTGGTCATGAAGATCTTCGGACGGTTCCAGAAATTTTCCAAATTCATGGAGAATTTCACCCTTCACCCGGCGCAAAGCATTCTCCTCAGCTTTCTCTTCGTCATCCTCACCGGCACGCTCGTGCTCATGATGGGGTTCACCACCGTGGACGGCAAAGGGCTGTCCTTTATCAACGGCCTCTTCACCGCCACCTCCGCGGTCTGCGTCACCGGGCTCATCGTCGTGGACACGGCCGTTCATTTCACTCTCTGGGGACAAATCGTTATTCTGGTCCTTATCCAGATAGGCGGGCTGGGCATCATGATCCTCTCGTTCTTTGCCATCAACGCGCTGCGCCGCACGATCACGCTTGAGGACAAACTCCTGCTGAGCTACATGCTGAGCGAGGACGACATGACCGGCCTGACCACATCACTGCGTCATATCATCCTCATCACCTTCAGCATCGAACTGGCGGGCGCCATTGTCCTTTTCTCCGGCTTTCTGCCGAAGTTCGGCTTTACGCCGCACACCGCGCTGCTGGCCGTGTTCCACTCCATATCGGCCTTCTGTAACGCGGGCTTCTCACTCTTTTCCGACAGCCTGGAATCCTTCCGCGGCAATCCGCTCATCATCGTCACCGTCGCCATGCTCATCATCCTGGGGGGGTTGAGTTTCGCCGTGATCACCAACGTGAGCGCCTCCCTGACCCGGCGGCTCCGCCGGAAAAAAGTCGCGCCGGACTCCCGGCGCGCCGGTTTGACCCTCAACACCAGGCTCATCCTCAAGTACACGGGACTGCTCATCGTGGCCGGCCTGGTTGTTTTCTACTTCCTTGAGCACGCCGGTACGATGAAACAGTACGGGCTGGGCGACCAGTACCTGTCCGCCTTTTTCCAGTCGGTCACGCTCCGGACGGCCGGCTTCAACACCGTCCCCTTCGACGCGCTGCAGCCGGGGACGTACCTGTTCATGATCATCTTCATGTTCATCGGGGCCGGATCCGGCGGCACGGCGGGCGGCATCAAGATCAACACCATGGTGGTGATCGGCGCGTCCCTGCGTGCTTTTCTCAAGGGCGAAAGACACGCGCGGCTGGGCAACTACTCCGTTTCCCCCGACCGGGTGGGCCGGAGCCTCATCATCCTGCTCTTCGGCCTGTTTTCAGTGCTGATCGGAACGTTTGTACTGTCCCTCACCGAGCAGGCCCCGTTTTTATCCCTCTTCTTCGAGGCGACCTCGGCCTTCGGCACCGTGGGGCTTTCCGCCGGCGTCACCGCGGGATTAAGCACGGTGGGGAAAATCATGATAATCGTGCTCATGTATCTGGGCCGCCTGGGGCCGCTCACCATCCTGAGCGCCGCCAGCCGGAAAAACCCGAAAGTAAAAATCGAATACCCGATGGGCGACATCTCCATCGGATAAACGCACGGGAAGGAGTGACGCATGGCGAAAAGCAAGGTATTCGCGGTGATCGGCCTGGGGGCCTTCGGGGAAAAACTCTGCCGGGTGCTCTCCGACAAGGGCGGGCAGGTGATCGCGATCGATCATGATCCGGAAACCATCGAACGGATGAAGAACACGGTTACGGCCGCCGTGCACGTGAACGCCACGGACGAGGCGGCCCTGATGAAGGCGCCGCTGGACGAGGTGGACGTGGCCGTGGTGGCCATCGGCGACGACATTGAGGCGAGCATCCTGGTGACCGCCCTCTTGAAAAAAAGAAACGTTCCCTACATCCTCGCCCGGGCCGTCTCCGAAATCCATCAGACCGTGCTGCGGCAGGTGGGCGCCAATGAGGTCGTCAACCTGGAAATAGACGAAGGCGCGCGGATCGGCCAACGCCTGATCTCGCCCGAGGTATTCGACACCATCCCCCTTTCCAAAACCGTCAGTTTCGCGGAAATCCAGCTCCCCGGCCTGTTCCACGGGCAGACGATCGCCAAGATAAGCCTGCCCGAAAAATTCAAGCTGACCATTGCGGCCGTCCGACGCAGCCAGCAGCTCATCGACGACGTCGGCAACCCGGAAACGGCGGAGGAACTGATCACACCCGCGGCGGACACGGTGCTTAAGGAAAACGACGTGCTTTTGGTAGTGGGAAAAAACGAGGACATTGCGGCCCTCGCCGCCCTGGAATAGAGGAAGGAAACGACCATGCTTTTCCTGCGCACGCGCTTTTTTGTGATGTTCATGGCGTTCATTATCATCGTGTTGGCCGGCGGGGCCGCCTTGGGGTACAGGGCCCTGGCCACGGACGGCGACAAGGCCGGCGCCGAACGGCTGTTGATGTACGGCCTGGTGGCGGCCGGCGTCATCGCCTTTTTCTGCGTACGCGTGCTGGTGTACGGCCGGCGGGCGGCGCGGCGGTTCGACAAGATTCTCGACGCGGCCAAACTCAGCGGCCAGCTGCCCCTGGACCGGCTGGATTATTTCGGCGCGTTCGGCGCCAACATGCGGCGCCTGTATGAGGAACTCCACGCGCTCGGCGAAAGAAAAAGCCACCGCATCCAGCAGCAGAACCTCACCATAAACAGGCTGTTGGAGTTCGTCGCCGTCCCCCTGTTATTAATCGACGCCACCGGGGAAATCCGCAAGGCGAGCGGCGGGTTCGCCGAGAAGCACAAGATTCCCGCGGCCGCCGTGGCGGGGAAAAACCTGTCCGAGTACGTGGAGGACATCGATTTCCCGGACATGCTCCTGGAGGCCAACCGGACCAAAGGACCGGTGGAGGTGAAAACCGGGGAAACGCCCGTGATCTTCTATCCCGTGCTCTCGGATAAAAACGACGTCTCCTATCTCATCGCCGCGTTCGGTCCCCATGAATTGAAGACCTACCTGCCCAACGAGGCCGAACGCAAGGCCGCTTTGACCCGACCGGAGAAAAAACGCTTCCTGGGGGGACTGGTCGACATGATAAAGAGAAAAATGAAACCGGAGAAGAAAAACGGGGGCGGGGGGAACTAACGCCCCCGCCCAAGGAGTTCCCATCATGTTCCGCATCCGTCGCGTATTCGACGACCTGACCCCGGCCGACAAGAACGCCCTCGAGCAGGTAACAAAAATCCTCAAAGAACAGTTTCCCCTGCTCCACCATTCCGAGTACGAAAAACTCTCGCCGCTCCTCCTCAATCCCGTCAAATACAAGTTCCGTCCCATCCTCTATGTGGCTGAGCCGAAAGTTCATACGGTGGGGGCCTTCGCCCTCATGCTCCACGACTCCGACCTTAAATTCTGCTTTCTCGACTACCTCTCCGTGGCACCCGGCACATCCAGCCGGGGCGTGGGCGGCATCCTCTACGAACACCTGCGCCGCGAGGCGCGCCTGTTGGGTGTGATGGGCATATTCTTCGAATGCCTGCCCGACGATCCGGCCCTCTCCCCGAACCCGGAGATTCGCAAGCAGAATCAGGCCCGACTCAAGTTCTATGAGCGCTTCGGAGCCTATCCCATAGCGGGCACCGAGTACGAAACGCCGGTCAAACCCGAAGACACCGATCCACCCTATCTGATGTTTGACGGCTTGGGCCGGAAGAAATCGCCCGGCCGGGAGGAAACCCGTCAGGTGGTGCGGGCGGTGCTGAAAAGGAAGTATTCCGACGTGGTCAACCCGGAAGAGATCGAGCGGATCGCCCTCTCCTTCAAGGACAACCCCATCCGCCTGCGCCCGCCCAGGTATGTGAAACGGGACGTTCCGGTGGTGGAAGCGACCGGCATTCCGGCCAGCCGCATGTTGACCCTGGTAATCAATGAAAAACATCACATCCACCACGTGCGGGAGCGGGGCTACGTGGAAGCGCCGGCGCGCATCGGAACCATTCTGAAACATATTGAACCCATGGGCATTTTTCTGCGACGGCGGGCCCGTCCGTTTTCGGAACGGTACATCCTCAAGATCCACGATCGCGCCTACATCACCTACTTCAAAATCGTCTGCAAAAACATGAAAGAGAACGAATCCCTCTATCCGTACGTCTTCCCCATCCGCAACAAGGCCCACCCGCCGCGCGTTTTGGCGATGCGGGCCGGGTATTACTGCATCGACACCTTCACTCCCCTCTCCCGCCAGGCCTACATCGCCGCCCGGGGCGCGGTGGACGCCGCCCTCACCGGGGCGCTGGCCCTGCTGGAAGGCGCGCCCGTAGCCTACGCCCTGGTCCGTCCGCCCGGGCACCACGCGGAACGGGAGTGGTTCGGGGGATTCTGCTATTTCAACAACAATGCCATCGCCGCCGACTATCTCTCCCCGTGGGGAAAAGTGGCCATCCTCGATATCGATTTCCATCACGGCAACGGCCAACAGGACATATTCTATTCCCGGAACGACGTGCTCACCGTCTCCATCCACGGACACCCCAATTACGCCTATCCGTATTTCTCCGGGTTCAAGGACGAGCGGGGCCAAGGACCGGGCACGGGCTACAACCTCAATATTCCGCTGCCGGAGAACTCGGACGGAGAGGCCTACCGCCGCGCCCTCACCCAGGCCCTGGCCGTCATTGAGCGCTTCAAGCCGGCTTTCCTGGTGGTGGCCTTGGGCACCGACACGGCCAAAAACGACCCTACCGGGTCCTTCCTGCTGGGCGCCGAGGATTTCCGCCGCAACGGCGAAATGATCGGGCGCCTGCGGCTGAAAACGCTTTTCGTGCACGAAGGCGGATACGACAACCGGGTCATCGGCGTGAACGTCAGAAATTTCTTCCAGGGGTTCTGGCGGGAGTATTTTTCATTGCGCTGAGTCAGGCACCATGTCTGTCGGCACTCCGAAGGGCCATTGCAGTTTCAGCCCGAATGCCTTATCTTTCAACATCAGCGCGTTTGAGCGGTCACGGAGCGGACACCATGCAATATCTTTTTGTCTTTCTGCTTATCTCCTGCCTTTCCGCCGGAATTATCACCTACATCCTGGCCTTCGCGCTTTTCTTCCGGAAAAAATCCACGCCGGAAAAGCTGTTCCTGGGATTTCTCTCCTGTTTCACTCTGCGGATGATCATCGATACCGTCACGTTCTACGTGCTCCCGCACCTGGACCCCTCCGGGCCGCTTCTTTTTGTCCTGATGATCCTGGGGCGCCTGGCCGTGCCCGGGCTCTTCGGCTTCGTCTCCCTGCTCATGCACAACCTGACGGGCATCTTCCAGACAAAAAGAAGTCTCCGCGTCATGACCGCCGTGGTAGTGGCCCTCCCCGTGCTGTTCGTGGGGGAATACGCCGTCGAGCATCTGCGGCGCCTGCCGGTCATGGCCGACCTCTACGCCTTCTCTCCCGTGGACTTCCTGTACTTTCCCATGATCCTCTATCCCATCGCCGTCTTCTTCATTTTCTCCAAGAGGATTAAAAACCTGACCCTCTACACCCTGATCAGAAATTTCATCGTCATCCTCCTTTGCGCCCTGCCCTTCATGCTCTTTGAGGACGTCTTCGGTTCGGTCACGGTCATTTTCGAGTTCGCCTCGGATAACCCCCTGCCCCTCAAGCTTTTCCCCGTCTACTATCTCATGCTGTACCTGTACATGCTCTACGCCGGTTTCAAGAACGTCATCCTGGCGCACCGGTCCGCGGGCGGACGCTATGCAATCACCCAGGCCTTCATCGACCGCTACGGCATCACCGCCCGCGAAAAGGAAATCATTCTTCTCATGGCGGAAGGCGCGCCCAACAAGGAGATCGCGGACAAGCTCTGCATTTCCGCGGCCACGGTCCGCAACCACTTGCACAATATTTTCGAGAAGACGGGCGTCACCAACCGGGTGGAGCTGCTTCGTCTGGCGTCGTCTTGACGGTCGTTCCGCCCGCCGTAACGGGCGGAAAACGGTCAATAAAACATCACTTCTCCCCCCTGCCGCCGCCGCATGCACGCCGTATCTTATAAGAAGAATCGGGAGCCCCGCACCGGCGGGGGGAAGAGGAGGTAACGCATGCGTATTTCCGGTATTACCGGTCCAACGGTGACTATGCTTCCCTCGGAGCTGCGGTTGAAGGAAGCCTTACATAGAATCCTACGGCAAGACGCCCGCATCAGCGACGCGTCGGCCATCGCCATCCGCGTTCTCAATGAAGTGTCGCCCTGGAGGCAAAAGATCGTCGTCTCAGGCCTGGTCGCGTCCCCGGGCGAAAAGCGCCTGGTGGAACGGCTGCTCGCCGACGCCACCGACAACAAGATGCCGATCGTGAACCGGCTCCTGGTGGAAACCAAAAGCCGGTGGGCCTGACAGGCGCGTATGCAAACAGGCACGGCAGTCAGGTTCAGTCTGACCCGTATAAGAAAGGAAGGACAGCATGGAATATTTTATAATTGAGTTGGTTTTTTCACTGATATCCGGGATTCTTTTTACGTTCCTGATTTTCCTGTACGGAAAACACCGGCGTCCGGTGGTGCTGATTACGTATTTCACCATGCTGTTTCTCCTGATCTGGGCGGGCGGCATCTGGCTGCGCCCGGCGGGACCGCTTCTCTGGGGCGTCAGTTTCCTCAATTTTTTGATGGTGGGACTGGTGGCCACGTTGCTCATCCTGGCTTTTTCCCCTCCGCCAGAGGACGGCGCCGTATCGCGCAAGGAATCCGCGAACGCCGGCCGGGGGGAAAGCCTGCGGCGCAAGCGGGCCATTCCGGCGCGCTCCCTGCTGGCCGGCATCATCGGGGTCATCCTGATAGCCATCATCGTCATCGGCTACAGCCTGCCCCGCTGATCGACCGCTTCCACCCCTGAACTCCCCGCAGGCGGCCCCCGCCGCTCGTGCCCACTAGGACATTTGTTTCATTCCCGACGTTAATCGAAATTGTGACTATTATTCCATGACAGTCCTCCCCTCCTGCAGGGTTGGATGGACGACGAACCGGTTATGTTCGTCCATTTCACCGGCGGGAGTCCGTATATGAAACGATCGTTCCCCTGTATCCTTTTCCTGGTACTGCATACGTCTCTCCTCCTCTCCGCGGAAGAACCCGTCACCCCCGACCGTACGCCCTTCACCTTCGACCTGGAGTTCGACTGGATCGGGCTGGGCGTCAACCGGCGGCACCCACACCGGGTGCTGTCCGGAACGCAGGCGGAGGCATCGCTCGAATGGGGGCCGCGGTTCCTCTTCAATGCGCCGGCCGGGGAAGCGGATTTCCTGCGTCTCAATCTGACGGCACGGGCGTTTCTGCCCCTCTTCGATCTCGATCCCGACAACGCGTTCAACGTATGCAGCGCGTACGCCGGTTTCTTTGCGGCCGTGGACTGGGCCACCGGCGGAAACATTCCCCTGAACGTCCGGGGATACTTCGGCGGCCGCGCGCCGCGCAAGGGCCTGGGCTTTGCCGTCCGGGGCCTGGAAGACGGCCGCTTGGACGCGCCCTTCAAGGCCGTGGCCAACGCCGAGGTCCGTTTCAGCCTTCCCGCCCTGATCGATCCCTCAATCATCCCGGGATTCCTGGTGTTTGCCGATGCCGGCTACTATGACCTGGTCGACGCGCCCGGTAATGGGTTTGTCTTTTCCGCGGGAGCGGGTTTGACGCTTTCTCTCTTCGACGCGCTCAATCTCTGTTTTACCACCCAGTTTCTCCTGAACGGGACCAAGGTGACCGGCGACATCTGGACCCCGGTGTACTTCGAGTTCATCTGGCATTTTTAGAGGGGGCGGCCGCAGCACCATAGGGAAGTGGAACAAATGTACCAGAGAAAACGAAAACTGAAATTGAAACGATCATTCTATTTTTCCGGCTTCCCGGCCGGACTATATATATCATATCCGCAAGGAGGAAGAATCATGACATTGATTCAAACCATTCAACTGAAAAAAACGTACGACCTGGGCAAAACACAGGTGGCGGCCCTGAAGGGTGTGGACCTGGAAATACGCCGCGGCGAGTTCGTCACCATCGCCGGGCCGTCGGGCAGCGGCAAGTCCA
>CAYQRT010000063.1:0-6574 GCA_964419695.1 uncultured Spirochaetaceae bacterium
GCCGCGGTCGTCGTAAGGACGGCGGGGCCTGTCGCGATAGCGGTCGCCGCCGCCCTCGCCGGACGGCTGGTTTTCCTCACCCTCGATGGGATCCACGGCGTCCACGTGACTCAAATCCACGCGGCCGAACTTGTCGATGTCGAGGACCTTGACCCGGATCTCCTGGCCTTCCTCGAGCACGTCATGAACGCTCTCCACCCGCGTTCGCGCCAGCTTGGAAATGTGGCAGAGGCCTTCCTTGCCGGGCATGAACTCGATGAAGGCTCCGTAATCGGTGATGCGCTTGACCTTGCCGGTGTAGATCTTGCCGATCTCCGGTTCCTCCACGATGGCCTTGATCATCTCCTCGGCCTTTTCCGCGCCTTCCTTGACGCGGCAGTAGATGGTGATCTTGCCGTCGTTTTCGATGTTGACGTCCGCGCCCGTGGCTTCGGTGATGCCCTTAACGTTCTTGCCGCCCGGGCCGATGACCGCGCCGATCTTTTCCTGCTCGATCTGCAGGGTGATGATCTTGGGAGCGTAGTCGGAGATCTGGTCGCGCGGCGCTTCGATGGTCTGGTTCATGATGCCCAGAATGTGCAGCCGGCCCTGCCGCGCCTGTTCCAACGCCTTTTTCAGGATCTCGGAACTGACGCCCCCGATCTTGATGTCCATCTGGAAGCCGGTGATGCCTTCGCTCGTTCCCGCCACCTTGAAGTCCATGTCGCCCAGGTGGTCTTCCTCGCCCAGGATGTCGGAGAGGACCACGGCTTTGTCGCCGTCGGTCACCAGACCCATGGCGATGCCCGCCACGGGCTTCTTGAGGGGCACGCCCGCGTTAAGCAGGGAGAGCGACCCGGCGCACACGGTGGCCATGGAGGACGAACCGTTGGATTCGAGAATCTCCGATACCAGGCGGATGGTGTACGGGAATTCGTCCTTGCTAGGCAGCACGGCCTGCAGGGACCGTTCCGCCAGATGGCCGTGGCCGATCTCGCGGCGGGAGGCCGCCAGCCGGCCGGTTTCGCCCACGGAATAGGGCGGGAAGTTGTAATGAAGCATGAAGGTCTTACGCGTGTCGCCTTCAATATCGTCCATGATCTGTTCGTCGAACACCGTGCCCAGGGTGGTCACCGAGAGGGATTGCGTCTCTCCGCGCGTGAACAGGGCCGAACCGTGCGTGCGGGGCAGCGTGTCGACTTCACAGGTGATGGGCCGGATCTCGTCCGGTTTCCTGTGGTCGGTGCGTTTGTTGTCGTTGAGGATGGAGGAGCGCACCACCGCGTACTCGACGTCCTCCATGATCATGTTCACCAGTTTTTCCTGGCCTTCGGGGATCTTGTCCTTGAATTCCTCCAGCGCCTGGACATGAATGGCCTTGAGCGCCTTGGCGCGGATCTGTTTGCCCAGGATGAAGCAGGCTTCCTTGATCTTGGGCTCGGCCCAGGAAACGATCTCGTCGTGGCAGGGAAGCTTATTCTCCTCGTGCTCGTCGAATGAAAACTTCTCCTTGCCCGCCAGCTTCCGCAGTTCCAACTGGGCCCGGCAGATTTCCTTGATCACCTCGTGGGCCTTCTCAATGGCCTGGAGAAGAACGTCCTCGCCCACTTCCTTGGCGCCGCCCTCGACCATGGTGATGCCTTCCTCGGTGCCGGCCACCACGATGTCCAGAAGATCGGTCTTCATGTCCTCAAAGGTGGGATTGATGATGAAATCCTGACCGGTGTAGCCGATGCGCACCGCCCCGACCGGACCCGCGAAGGGGATGTCGGAGATGGTGAGCGCCGCGGAAGCGGCGGTCATGGCCAGAATGTCCGGAGTGTTGAGTTGGTCCGTGGAGATGGTGGTGGGGACTATCTGGAGATCGCGCCGGAGTTTCTTGGGGAAAAGCGGCCGCATGGGCCGGTCGATCAGCCGGGAGACGAGGATTTCCTTGTCCCGGGGCCGGCCCTCCCGCTTTAAAAAACCGCCCGGCACCTTGCCGGCGGCGTAGTATTTTTCATTGTATTCAACCGTGAGCGGCAGGTAATCGATGTCCATGCTCCGTTCCGAACAACAGGCGGTGACGAGCACCACCGTCCCGCCGTAGCGGGCCAGTACGGCGCCATTGGCCTGCTTGGCCATGCGCCCGGTTTCCAGGACGAGGTCGTCGTCCTTGATTCTTATGGTTACGCTTTGTGTCATTATCGCTCCTTGGGCGAAAAAAAATTATTTCCGCAGGTTCAGTTTCTCAATGAGGGCGCGGTAGCGGCCGAGGTCATTGTCCTTGAGGTACTTGAGCAGCCTGCGCCGCTTGCCGACCAGCTTGAGCAGCCCCCGCTGGGAGTTGTAGTCTTTCTTGTGGGTCTTGAAATGCTCGGTCAAAATTTTGATCCGTTCGGTAATGATGGCGATTTGCACTTCCGAGAGGCCGGTGTCGGCCTCGCTCTTGCCGTGTTCCTTCACGAGATCCATTGTACGTTCCTTGAGAATAGCCATTGCTTACTCCTTCCTCTATGGCTTGTTCAGTCCGGCGTTCCGGCGTTCTACAAGCCGGTACGCCCTGTATCAGTCGGCCCTCCCGGGCGACATGCAAGTCAACCGGATCGCGGGGTTTCCTTTATATCCTGCCGCGTGATTCCGGTGTTGTTTTCTCTTCAAAATACAGCGTTTCTATCGAGGGCCGGTCCATCCTGATAAAAATTCTTTCTTTATCTATCTTAACGACGGCGCTGCCGCCGTCATCCGTGCCGCAGCGGAAGGTCCCTTTGTCCGGCACAATCTGCGCCAGACCTTTCTTTTCGATGACGATCGATCCACCCGCGCCGGTATCCCGGCCGTCCGCGGGCAGATCGAGCGGATACGGCCCCGCCAGCATACCCCGCACGTCTTCCATCATGCCCGCCTGTACGGCGTGGCGGATACGGGTGCTGGAAACCGGCAGCCCCTTGAACATCACGGTTTCGGCCGTGTGCAGGGAGGCGCCGATCCGGTCACAGAATCCCGTCAGGGTTTGCCTGCCTGCGGTGCGGTCGCGTCCAAAATGGAAATTATCCCCTTCCACCATCCGGTTGATGCGGAAAGCGCCGGAGAGTGCTTCAAAAAAAGACGTTGCCGTCATTTTACTGAATTCAGGAGAAAAGTCAATCACGACCGCCACGGCCACGCCCAGTGACCCGAGAATCGCCAGTTTTCTCTCCGGAGCCAGCAGTATTTTCCGCGCGGGATCGGGGTTGAGCACGTTTTGCGGCGGCCGGGTGAACGTGACCACTACCGGCAGCAACCCGCGGGCGGCGGCCGTGATCCCCCGGATGATGGCCCGGTGGCCGAGGTGCACGCCGTCGAACATGCCCACCGACAGGGCGCACGACGTCGCCCGATAGGCGGTGAGTCCGGCCAGGTGTTCCCAGGGTACGATCCGCATCATTCCGGCACCACCATAACATATTCCAGCCGGTCATCCCGGCGGTCGATGACCGCCACCAGCGACTCCCCCTGATCCAGCACGGCGTGTATCCCCGGGCCCGGGGGACTGTCGAACAGCCCGTCCGTCAGGGCCCGACCCGTGCGCAGGTGTTCCTCACGGCCGGGGAGCACGCGCGTCACCTGCACGCCCGACAAGCGGGCCATGATCCGGCCGGGGGGGATAAGATGGCGGAGCGGATCGAAATCCGCCGGCGAGACCGCCTCAGCCAGCGTGAAGGCGCCGATCCGTACGCGTTCCAGGCCGGCGAGGTGGGCGCACGTGCCAAGCGCCGCGGCGATGTCCCGGGCCAGGGCGCGAATGTAGGTGCCGCTGGAACAGGTAATCCGTAACCGCGCCCGGGGTGGACGGTATGCTTCCAGAACCAGGGAGGAGATCCTGACCGGACGCTCCTTGATGACCACCGTCTCACCGCGTCGCGCCGCCCGCCAGGCGCGTTCCCCGTTCACGTGCACGGCCGAATACTCGGGAGGCCGCTGCCGGATCTCTCCCCGGAACCCGCTTAAAACCCGCTCCAAGTCGTCAGCCGCGGGCACGGGACCCGTGGCGGTCACCTCACCCTCCGGATCCAGGGTGGCCGTGCCGGCGCCGAACACCGCCTCGGCCAGGTATTCCTTGTCCTGGGCCGTAAAAAAACGCACCAGGCGGGTGGCCGTGCCGGCGGCTGCAATCAGCAAACCGGAGGCGAACTTGTCCAGCGTTCCCGCGTGGCCGACGCGGCCGGTGTTGAGTTTCTTTTTAAGGGTTCCCAAAGCCTGGAACGAGGTGACCCCGGCCGGCTTGGCAAAAAGAATGATTCCGTTCATGGGACTGATAGAGCGACACAGCCGTCTCAGTGCGAGATCTTTTTGAGGACTTCGGTGATGCGGAATCCCCGCTCGATCGATTCGTCTGGCACGAACAGCAGACGGGGCGTTGAGCGCAGCCGGACCCGTTTGGAAATCTCCTTCTGGAAGTAGCCGGCCGCGTGGTTGAGCGCCTCGATGATCGCGTCACGCTTCTCCTTGTCGCCGTAGTAGGATACAAAAACCCTGGCGAACGACGCGTCCCGCGCCACTTCCACCTCGGTCACGGAGACGAGGGAGTCGATCCGCGGGTCCTTCACCCCGTCCAGAATGAGCGAGGTGAGTTCGTCGCGCAAGAGGCTCGCCACGCGTTTCAGACGTCGTTTATCCATGGCGTGCGCCCGCCGCCCTACGACAGGGTCTTGGCGACTTCTTTTTTCACGATCGCCTCCAGGGTGTCGCCCACCTTGAGATCGTTGAAATTTTCAATGCCGATGCCGCATTCAAAATTCGTTTCCACTTCCTTGACGTCGTCCTTGAAGCGCTTGAGCGACCCGATTTTCCCGCGGTGGATCTCCACGCCCTCGCGGAAGACGTGCACTTCGCCGGAGCGCTTGATCGTGCCCTGGGTGACCATGCAGCCGGCGATGACGCCCAGCTTGGGCACCTTGAAGAGCTCGCGCACCTCGGCGGTGCCCACGGATTCCTCCACGATGTCGGGCTTGAGCATGCCCTCCATGGCGCTCCGCACGTGCTCCACCACGTCGTAGATAACATTGTATTTCTTGATGTCCACCTTCTCGATTTCAGCCAGGGTTTGGGCCTTGGCCGTGGGGCGGACGTGGAAGCCGATGATGATGGCGTTGGACGCCGAGGCCAGTATCACGTCCTTTTCATTGATGGCGCCGGCCGAGGCGTGGATGACGTTGAGCTTGATCTCCTTGGTGGAAAGCTTCTCCAGCGATCCGCGCAGGGCTTCCACCGAACCGTGCACGTCGCCCTTGATCACCACCTTCAGTTCCTGGAGCTCGCCCTGCTTGATCTGGTCGTACACGTTGTCGAGCGTGATCTTGCGGACGTTCTTGGCTTCCTCCATCTTCTTCAGTTCCTGGCGCTTGAGGCCGATCTGGCGCGCGGTCCGTTCCGAATCGGTGACCTGGAAATCGTCGCCGGCCGCGGCCACGCCCTCGAACCCGAGGACTTCCACCGGCAAGGACGGCGTGGCCTGGGTGACGTTTTCCCCCTTGTCGTTGAACATGGCGCGCACTTTGCCGGGGAAGATGCCGGCCACGAAGGGATCGCCGACGCGCAGCGTGCCCCGCTGGACCAGCACGGACGAGACCACGCCGCGGCCGTGGTCGATTTTTGATTCGATGATCTTACCGCGCGCCTTGCAATCGTAGGCGGCCTTCAACTCGAGCATTTCGGTCTGGAGCAGGATCATATCCAGCAATTCATGGATGCCGGTTTTCTTCAGGGCCGACACCTCGGCGCAGAGCGTGTGCCCGCCCCAGGCCTCGGTCAACAGGTCGTGATTGGCCAGATCCTTCTTGACGCGGTCCACGTTGGCGTTCGGGAGATCGACTTTGTTGATGGCCACGATGATGTTGACGCCCGCTTCCTTGGCGTGATTGATCGCCTCTATGGTTTGCGGCATGACGCTGTCGTCGGCGGCCACCACCAGGACCACGATATCCGTGACCTGGGCGCCGCGGGCCCGCATGAGCGTGAACGCCTCATGACCGGGCGTGTCCAGAAAGACGATCTGCCTTCCTTTATATTCCACCGTATAGGCGCCGATGTGCTGGGTAATGCCGCCGTGCTCCTTGCTCACCACGTCCGCCTCGCGGATGGCGTCAAGCAGCTTGGTTTTGCCGTGGTCGACGTGCCCCATAACCGTGACGATGGGAGGCCGCGGTTCCTGCACCTCGTTCTCCACCTTTTCATCCTCAATGACCGTTTCCTCGTACAAGGAAACGATTTTCACCTTACACCTGTACTCGTCGGCCAGGATCTGGGCCGTTTCCGAGTCGATCTGTTGGTTGATGGTCACCATCATGCCCATGCTCATGAGCTTGGCGATCAGGTCCGAAGCCTTGAGATTCATTTTCCGGGCCAGGTCGGAGACGGTGATCACCTCCATGATCGAAATCTCCTTGGGCACCGGATTGGCCAGCTGGGCGGCCTTCTTCTTGATCTGGGCCAGCTTCTCCTCATGCTCCTCGAACTTGGAGCGCTGGTACATGTTCTTCTTCTTGCTCTTGATGAAGCGGCGTCCGGTTATCTTTTTGTCCCCGGTGGTGGACGAGGAGGAAGGGCCCCTTCCGCCCGGTCCACCCGGTCTTCC
>CAYQRT010000063.1:6674-12187 GCA_964419695.1 uncultured Spirochaetaceae bacterium
TGGTCGTCCCGGCGGTTCAGGTCATGCGGTGACCGGGTTTTAAACGAAGGGCGGTGCGTTCCCGCGGCAGTGGAGGGTCGGGACGGAGCCTGGCCCACGCCCGCCGTTTTGGCCGGTGGATTGGACGGGGTCGAGGGCGCCGCCTTCTTCTTGACGACCACCACCTTTTTCTTGACGACGACGACCCGCTTCTGCTCCTGTTTGGTGTCATTGACCGCTTTGGTCTCCTTGGATTCCTTGGATCCCTTGGATTCCTTTTCCTTGGGAGCCGGTTTGGCCGCTTCCCTTTTGTGTTTGATGAGGGTAGCTTTGGGTTTCGTCTCTTTCTTCTTGTCCTCTGCCATAATACCTCTTCGATCTCCTGTCATTCCGGGCTCCCGCCATTCCTCATCGCCGGTCTTGCTCGACCCCGATGTCCTCACGACGTTCCCCGCCGTCATTAAGTGGCCCGGAAATGGTTATTCCTTCGTTTCTTCTTCCTGCTGCTCTTCCGCCGGTGGCTGTTCCGCCACATTTTCTCCCGCCTCCGGCGTTTCCCCGCTCGCCTGCGTTTCTTCCGCTTCCGTTGCCGCTTCTTCGGCCGCTGCGGGCGCTTCCCCTTCCGCCGCCGCTTCTTCGGCCGCTGCGGACACTTCCCCTTCCGCCGCCGCTTCTTCGGCCGCTTCCTCGGTTTCCTCTTCCTCGAAACTCAGGCCCACGTTACAGTGAGGGCAAACCGTCATGTCCACGGTGATCTTGCCGCCGCATTCCGGACATTCATAGGTGGTTTCCTCCTCCGTTTCTTCCGCCAGCATTTCCTCTTCACCCGCTTCCTTGTCTTCGTCCTCGACGATTTCGATGTTCTCCTCGATGACTTTGCGCAGGGCGGCCAGCGCCTCCTCGGTCATGCCGGGCAGGGCCAACAGGTCGCGGTCGGGCATGGACACCACCGATTCAATGAGTTCCAGGTTGTTGGTGCGCAGGATTCTGACCACCTCTTCATTGACGCCGGGGAGTTCCGCGATTTTTTCGATCTCCTCTTCTTCGGTCTCGCCGAAGAGCGCGCTTACCGCCTTCTTGGTCTCGGCCGCGATGTCCATCTGCGAGAACTGGGCATTGGTCTTGACGTCGATGCTCCAGTCGACCAGCCGGTTGGCCAGGCGGACGTTCAAGCCCTGTTTGCCGATGGCCAGGGACAGCTGGCTTTCGTCCACCAGGGCCAGGGCCTGCTTCTTGGCTTCATCCAGAATGATGACGTGCGCCACGTCGGCCGGGGAAAGCGCGTTCTTGATAAACCGGACGGGATCGGGATCGTATTTCAGTATGTCGATCTTCTCGCCTTCCAGCTCCTTGACGATGGCCTGGATGCGTACGCCCTTGAGACCCACGCAGGCGCCCACCGGGTCAACGTCCTCGCGGTTGGAGAAAACAGCCAGCTTGGTCCGATAGCCGGGTTCCCTCACGATCTTGTGAATTTCCACGGTATGGTCGTAGACCTCCGGCACCTCGATTTCGAAGATCTTCTTCACGAACTCGGTATGGGTGCGGGAGAGCACGATCTGCAGGCCGCCCGGGGTCTTGTTCACCTCGTAGATGAGGGCCTTGATGCGGTCGTTGGCGTGGTAATCCTCGCGCGGCGACTGGTATTTCTTGGGGAGAATCCCCTCGGTTTTCCCCAGGTCCACGTAGATATTGCCATTGCGCTCGCGCTGGTAGTACCCGATCACCATTTCGCCGATCTTTTCCATGAACTCTGAATAGAGGGTGTCCTTCTGAATCTCCTTGAGGGACTGTTTGGCGCGCTGCTTGGCGCTTTGAATGGCGGACCGGTCGAAATCCCTCGGATTCACCTCGATAAGAAGTTCGTCCCCGATTTCACAGGCTTCATTATACATAAGCGCGTCCGAAAGCGCGATTTCGATGACCGGGTCATTCACGTCGTCGTCTTCCATGATCTTCTTTTTGGAGAAGACCGTCACTTCATTCGTGTCTTCGCTGAAGCGGACGACCGCGTTTTCCACGATGCCGTATTTTTTCTTGTACGCCGCGAGCAACGCCTCTTCGATGGTTTTCAGCACCAGCTCTTCGGGCACGCCCTTTTCCTGGACCATCTGCTTGATGGCCTTGGACATATCAGAGGACATGATTGTGTCCCTCCTCTTTTAGCATTGCGAGTTTAGCCTGCTTGATCCGTGACAACGGTAATTCCACAAGGGCTCCTTCACGCTTCAAAAAAAGACTCTTCTCGTTCGAGTGGTCGATCACGCCCCGGCGCCACTCGCTTTCTCCTTCCAACAGCACGGCCGCCCCCCGGCCCCGGAAGATTTCGTATTCGGCCGGACTCTTCAGGCGGCGGCCCACGCCGGGCGACGATACTTCCAGAGTGCAGTCACCCAATTCTTCCATGATCTCAAGCCGGGGATGAATCTGCCGGGAAACCCGAACGCAATCCTCAATGCTCACGCCGGCGGGCCGGTAGATGACCAGTTTGACCTGTCGGGTGCCCTTGCCCCGGAACACGGTAACGTCAATGAGCGTGAAACCCAACGCCGTCACCAGGGGGCTGATCTCGTCGCGCACGCGGCCGTCAAGCGGCATTATGTTGTGCTGCACTTTCCGCCACCTACAAAAAAAGAGTCGGATCGACGACTCTTTTTCCCTTTCCAATTTTAAATTCTAGTATGTAAGATACCATGATAACATGTCTCTGTCAACCGAAGGTTCCGCCCGGATCCCCCTCCTTTGTTCTTGAGGGCGGGCGTTCCTACAAATCCTGCGCCACGCTCAGCGCCTGCACGGCAGCGGCCCCCGCCAGCTTGAGTACCCGGGCGCACTCGTGGAGCGTGGCGCCTGTGGTGAAGATGTCATCGATCAAAAGCAGAGGGGCCTCCCGCAGCGCCGCCGTGCGGCGGGGCACGACACCGATGCGGCCCGACAGGTTGGCCAGTCGTTCGTCAACATCCAGGGTCTTCTGGGACCGGCCGGCGCGAATGGTCAGGCAATCGAGCAGGGGGATTCCGGCCAACCGGGAGAATCGCGCGGCCAGCAGTGTTACCGGGGCGAATCCCAACCGTCTGACCCGCCGGCCGCGGGCGGGAACGGGCACCACCCAACGCGGCTCGTCTTCCCAGAGTCTCTCCTCAACAAGCCGTTCGGCGAAAAATGCCGCCACACCGGCCCGGCCCCGGAATTTATAGTAATACACGAGCTCACGGACCTCTTCCGCGTACGCGAACAACGCCCGGTGCCGATCGAAGGCAAAGGAGCGTCCGCGGCAGCGCAGACAATGCTCCCTCTCGGAAATCAGGGGCAGGCCGCAGTCCAGGCAGCGCGTGCCTGACAGCGGATGAATTGCATCAGCGCAGGCGGAGCACACCGGCCCCCGGCGGACGCCGCCCGCGGGGAATCCGCGGCCGCAAAGAAGGCAGGTCTCGGGGTAGACCACATCGATGAGCATACGGATTGCCCGGCCAAAAATTCCCACAGGTGACCTCGCGCCGAAGAGGCAGGCAGCCTCAAGAGTGATGTATGCTGAAAATCAAATGATTTTCAGCATTTCCGATTATAATTTTTATTGAGTATAACACTATAGGAAGAAATCATCCGCCTTTCAACCGCGGCGGGCGGAAAGAACCGCGTTTTTTTCCCCGGGCGGCTCGCCCCAGGCAGCGATTCGTGATACAATTTTTTGAAAAAATGGCGGAAGCGACCTTTGAAAAAACACTGCAAGACATAAAAACCGCGGGCCGGAACCGGGACTACCCGCGGGCCGTCGCGCTCTGCACGGAACTGCTCTCCCGCACCGACCAGTATCCGGAAGCGCTGCTTTTCCTGGGACGCAGCTACCACGCCTTGGGCCAATACGACCGCGCGCTTTCCGTGTTCCGGTTTTTCCTCGCGCGCAAACCCGACCATCCGGTGGGACTCTTCTTTCTGGGCCGGGCGTACGCCGCGGTCGGTTTCTACAAAAAGGCGATACCGGTCCTCAAGCGGGTGCTGGAGAAGGATCCGGGTTTCGCCCCGGCGCTTTCCTTCCTAGGCCTGGCCTCGCTCAAACTGAAACGTCCTGACCAGGCGATCGGTTACTTCGAACGGGCCCTCCAGGCCGAGCCGCGGAACCGCCGCATCCACTCGGGATACCTGAACGCGCTCCTGGTGCAGGGCATCCGTCATTTTTACAGGAAAGATCTGGAAAGCGCCGCCCGTGTCTTCGAATTTCTGGCCGGGGAGCGGCCGGACGACATCCTGCCCCGCATCTACCTGGCGGTTATCGCCCGCGAGATGCGTAATTACCCGGCGGCCCTGGCGTATTACGACCAGGCCCTGCGTCTCTCGCCGGATGATCCCGTGTTTCACATGCACAAGGCCGATATCCTCAAGCAGATGGGCCGGGACGAGGAAGTGCGGCGCGAACTGGGACGGGCCAAGGGCGTGAATGACGAGGAGCTGGCCGCGGCCGACGACCCGCGCGGCCTTCTCAAACTGATCGCCACCACGCATTTTCATAACCAGCGCTTCCGGGAGGCCATCTATTTCGGCAAGAAGGTGCTCAAGGGCGATTACCGCGACGTGGACATGCATATCATCCTGGCCGAGAGTTACCGCTTTTTCGGCGATCTGGTCAAGGCCAAAAATCATTACCTGCGCGCCTTCGACTCAGACCGGAACCGCTCCGACGTCTTTGACGGGCTGGCCGAGGTGCTCTGGGAGAAGGGCGATTACCCGGAGCTGCTCTCCTTTTGCCGCCGCCGTCTCCATCGCCATCCCGACGACGCTCAGGCCCTGTACTACGAGGCGCTGGCCTTGAGTGAAACGGACGAGGCGGCCGCCGACCTGATCCCCCTCCTCCAGAAGCAGCTCCGCTCCCACGCCTCCGATCCGGACCTGATGTTCAGCCTGGGCCGCGCTTTTGCGGATACCGGCCGGCTGGATCCGGCCGCCCAATGGCTGGAACGGACGTTGACCGCCTCGGCCGACCATCAGGAAACCCTCCTCCTCCTGGACGAAGTGTACGAGCGGCTGCAAAAACCGGAAAAACAGATCGAAGTGCTGCGGAAATTCTGTGCGCTCTTCCCGGACGAGATCGAGTACCGGAAGAAACACGTGCGACTCCTGCTGCAGGAGTCGCGCTACGGGGAGGCCGCCGCGGGCCTGGAGAAACTTACCGCCCGCGAACCCGCCAACCGCAGCCTGCGCCGGGCCCTGGGCACGGCCTACGTCAAGAGCAAACGCTACGCGGACGCGTTTTTGGTCTGGCGGGAGCTGGTTACCCGCGATCCGACCTCGGTTATATCCCTGCGCCAGCTCATCTATTGCCTGGCCAAGATGAAGCGCTTGGCCATGGCCGTCCGGATCCTGGAAAAAGCGGTCCGTTTCCTGAAAAAGGAGTCTTCACTCCTCCTGCCGCTGGGTGTGCTCTACGCGCGGTCCAGGGAATACGAAAAGGCCAACCAGACTTTCCGAACCCTGATCAGCCTGCACCCCCGCGACTGGCGCGCCTACCACAATCTTGGTATGCTGGCCCGGCGCACCGG
>CAYQRT010000064.1:0-4019 GCA_964419695.1 uncultured Spirochaetaceae bacterium
AAATAAAAAGCGACGTACTTCGCGTACCGGCCCGCACCCGACCGCCCGCGGCGCTCGACTCCAGGGCGCGCACGGTGGTGGTGCCCACGGCCAGCACCGGCCGGCCGGCTTCCCGTACGTTATTAACGAGCACGGCGCTTTCCTCGCTGATGGTGAAGCGTTCTTCGTGCATCCGGTGCTCTTCCAGCCGCTCCGTGCGGATGGGGAGAAACGTGCCACTCCCCACGTGCAGCGTGATCTCGGTGGTAATGATGCCGCGTTCGTTCAGGCGCGATCTCATCTCCTCCGTAAAGTGCAAGCCGGCCGTGGGCGCGGCCGCCGATCCGGGCGCCACGGCGTACACGGTCTGGTAGCGTTCGTCGTCGTCGTGTTCGGCGGGGCGTCTGATATAGGGCGGCAGGGGCACGGCGCCCGCGCGTTCAAAATATTCTTCATCGGGCGGAGGCGTACATGCGACGATGAGAAAATCGCCCTCGCGGGATACGACGAGCGCGCGCCGTTCTTCCGGCAGCATGATCTCAGTGCCGGGTTTCAGCTTTTTCATGGGTTTGGCCAGCACCTGCCAGACACCGGAATTTCTTTCCTCCAGAAACAGCAATTCACACGCCGCCCGGTCTGAGGCGCGCGCGGCCCTGATCCTGGCCTTGCGCACGCGGGCGTTGTTGAAGACCAACAGCGCGTCGGGTGGCAGGAGATCCGGCAGGTCGGCGAACGCATGATGGGACCACGAGCGCTGCGTCCGGTCCAACACCATAAGGCGGGACGCGCCGCGCTTTTCCGGCGGGTGTTGGGCGATCAGTTCTTCCGGGAGGTCAAAAGAGAAGGTCCGGGTTTCCATTCCGTTTGTCGCGCTTCAGATGGGCGTAGGCCGAGTCGGTGGCGGTGCGGCCGCGCGGCGTGCGCATGAGAAAGCCCTTCTGAATGAGATAGGGTTCGTAGACGTCTTCAATGGTATCCACCGACTCTCCCACGGAGATGGCCAGGGTCTCGCACCCCACCGGGCCTCCTCCGTACTTGTCGATTATGGCCAGGAGGATGGCACGATCCAGCTTGTCCAGACCCACCTGGTCGATGTCCAGGGCGGCCATGCCCTGCTCCACCACCGCCGCCGTGATGTCGCCCCGGCCTTTGACCTGGGCGAAGTCGCGCATGCGCCGCAACAGGCGGTTGGCCACGCGGGGCGTACCGCGCGCCGAACGGGCAATGACGCCGGCCGCGTCTTTCTCCAGCTTCACCTCCAGGATGGACGCCGAGCGGAAGACGATGTTCAGGATATCCCGACCGTCGTAGTAGTCCAGACGGGCGCGGATGCCGAAACGGTCGTGGAGGGGCCGGGAGACCAGGCCGGGCCTGGTAGTGGCCCCCACCAGGGTGAAGGGCTCGAGCGGGATCTTGATGCTGCGCGCGCCCGGCCCCTGGCCGATGACCACGTCGATCTCATAGTCCTCCATCGCGGTATAGAGCATCTCCTCGATGGCCGGCTTCAAACGATGGATCTCATCAATAAAAAAAATGTTGTGCCGGCCGATGGAGGTAAGAATAGCGGCCAGGTCGCCCTGCTTCTCCAGGGCGGGCGCGGCCGTGGCGCGCAGTTCCACGCCCAATTCGTGGGCGATGATGCCGGCCAGGGTGGTCTTGCCCAGGCCGGGCGGGCCGGAAAAAAACACGTGGTCCAGATGTTCGCGCCGTTTCTTGGCAGCGGCGATGAAGACGGATAGATTTTCCCGCAGTTTCTCCTGGCCCACGAAATCGCTTAAGCGTTGCGGGCGGAGAGAAAACTCCTCGCGGTCGGTGTCGGGATCGAACTGGGCGTCCGAGATGCGGGTTTCGCTCACGGTTTCCGTCCTTCCCGCGACACAAGCGCCAGCGCTTTCTTGAAGAGCTCCTGCTCGCCCTCCGCGGGAGGAGCGTCCTTGACGGCCCGCGCCACCGCTTCCCGGGAGGCTTTCTTGTCAAACCCCATGCCCACCAGGGCATTGACCAGGTCCTCGGCCAGGCCCGCGCCCTCGCCGCCCGCCGCTTCCCCGGGCAGTTTGCCCTTCAGGTGCAGGACGATCTTCTGGGCGGTCTTCCTGCCCAGGCCGGGCAGCGCCTCCAGCGCGCCCAGATCCTCCCGTTCCACCGCCGCCGCCAGGTCCCGCGCCGACACGGCGGAAAGGATCTTCTGCGCCACCTTGGGCCCCACGCCCTCCACCTTGATCAGTTCGAAAAAAAGAGCGCGCTCCTCCTGTTTGGCGAAACCGAAAAGTTTCATGCTGTCTTCGCGGTGGAGGAGGTAGACGAAGACCCGTCCCTCCTGTCCCACCGACGGCAGCCCGGCCAGGGAGGAGGCCGTGGTCTGGATGTCCCACTCCACGCCGCCCGTGGCAAGAAAGAGTTGATTGATACCTTTATGGGTAATGACGCCGGTCAGGCTGTTGAACATGCGCTCTCCGATGTTTGTCAGTGTAGCATACCTACCGACCGGTCGCAATGCGCCTGAACTGCGCTTGATGCCCGTGGCAGATGGCGGCGGCCAGGGCGTCGGCCGCGTGGTCGGGCTCGGGGATCTCGGGCAGGCCCAGGATCAGGCGCACCAGCTCCTGTACCTGTCGTTTTTCCGCCCGGCCGTTGCCGGCCACGGCCCGCTTGATCTGGAGCGGGGAATACTCGGTGACCGGCACGAGATGGCGGGCCAAGGCCAGCAGGAGCACGCCCTTGGCCTGGGCCACGGACAAATAGGTCTTGGAATTCTTGGCGAAGTAAATTTCCTCAATAGCCGCTTCATCGGGTTTATAGCGCGCCACGAGTAATGAAAGTTCGTCAAAGAGTTTGTTCAGCCGTTCACCGGAAGAGAGATCGGTGGTGGTGCGAATGACGCCGTGGGTCACGTGCCGGCTGCGCGCTCCGTCCACGGAAACAAGGCCGTACCCGGTGCTGGCCAGGCCGGGGTCAAGCCCCAGGACCTTTTTCATTCATCGGGCATTTCGAGGTTGGTGGCCACGTTCTGCACGTCGTCGCAATCCTCGAGGTTATCGATGAGCTTCATCACCTTCTGCGTTTTTTCGTCGTCCAGCTTGACCTCGACCTCAGGGACCATGTTCACTTCCGCGACCAGGTGTTCGAAACCGGCCTTGGTGAGGGCGTCGAGAACCGCTTCGAACTGGTCCGGTTCGCATTCGACCTCGATGGTGCCGTCCTGGGTGGTGACGTCTTCCGCGCCGGCTTCCAGGGCCACGTTGATGATATCGTCCTCCTTATACTTGGCCGCGTCGTAACCGATCATGCCCTTGCGTTTGAAGAGCCGGGCTACCGATCCGGTCGTGCCCAGGCTGCCGCCGCCCTTGGAGAGGATGTTCCTGACTTCGGCCGCGGTGCGGTTCTTGTTGTCGGTAAGGATGTCGACGAGCAGGGCCACGCCGCCCGGAGCGTAGGCCTCATAGGTGAGTTCCTCGTAGTTGACGCCTTCCAGTTCGCCCGTTCCCTTCTTGATGGCGCGGTCGATGTTGTCCTTGGGCATGTTGGCGCCCTTGGCCTTAAGTATGGCCGCCCGCAGCCGGGCATTAGCCTCCACATCGCCCCCGCCCATCTTGGCGGCCACGCTGATTTCCTTGATGATCTTGGTGAACATCTGGCCCCGCTTGGCGTCGGCGGCGCCCTTCTTGTGTTTGATTGAATGCCATTTACTGTGACCGGACATGGTATCTCCTTTTAGGAACGGAATTGCGATGGTTGTGTATGAATCGGGTTCTTACGTCATTGAGACCGTTCGCCTGAAACAGGGCGCCTGCCCAATAGACGCCGCAGCTTACAGCCGCTTCTATCATATGAAAATATCATAGGACGGTTTTTCATGTCAAGATTGAGCCGGGAGCTTCGTTAAAAAGCCATAATGCCGACAGGATGTGGACAAACTACCGCGGTACTACTGTCTCATAAGACGCAAGGGAGGAAAGACGCATGTTCGACGTTGCGATCGTGGGCGCGGGCCCGGCCGGCGCCACCCTGGCCCGCTTGCTGGGGGCCACGCAGAAAGTGGC
>CAYQRT010000064.1:4119-12031 GCA_964419695.1 uncultured Spirochaetaceae bacterium
GGGCCGGCCGCGGCAAGTGTTGCGGCGGGCTCCTGGCCCCGGACGCCCAGCGGGCCCTGGCCCGGCTCCGCCTGGGTCTGCCGCACCGGCTGTTGGCGGATCCCCAATTATTCGCGGTGCGGGCCGTGGATTACGCCACCGGCCGCAGCCGAATGTATCAACGGCATTACGTGAACATCGACCGCTCGCTCTTCGATTCATGGTTGTGGTCGCTTCTGCCCGACCGGGTGGTGGTTCTGGACCAATGCCTGGCGATCGGGGTGGCCACCGGCCCGCGCGGCGGTATCATCCGCTACCGGAAGGCGGGACGGGAGTACTCTCTTGAAGCGAGGCTCGTATTGGGGGCCGGCGGCGCGGGAACGCCGGTACCCGGCCTGCTGGACGAAATCACCGGCCGGTTCCGGCGCTACCTGGCCCTGGAGGAATGGTTTGAGTGTCCGGAAAGTCCGCCGTACTACCAGGCCCTCTTCGATCCGTCGCTCACCGACTACTACGCCTGGACCATTCCCAAGAACGGCGCCCTCATCGTCGGAGCGGCCCTGTCTCCCGGCCGTGACCCCCGCGCCCGTTTCGGCCGGCTGAAAGACGGCTTGGTCAGGGCCGGCCTGAGTCTGGGAAAAACCCTGCGCCGGGAATGCGCCTTTCTCCTCCGGCCCCGCTGGACGGACGCAGCGCGCCTCCCTGATCTCGCCTCCGGCACCCGGGCCCTGGCCGGTGAAGCGGGCGGCCTGATCAGTCCCAGCTCCGGAGAAGGGATAAGCTACGCCCTGGAGAGCGCCTCACTGCTGGCGGCTTCCATACGGGCCGCCGGCTGGGAAGGGTTCGCCCGGCTGTACCGCCGCGGCTTGCGGAGCCTGCAGCGCAAGATTTTCTGGAAATGCCTGAAGAATCCCTTTATCTATACCGGCCTTCCCCGCCGTCTGGTGATGACGGTCGGTTGGGGCGCCCTGGGCGGGGACACGACGGCCTCGGCGGCTGAACACCCGGAGCGGCGGCCCCCGACGACCGCCTGCGCACGCCATCCGGTGGTGCTGCGCTGAACGGAGAGATATACGCCCGTCCGGACCGGGGAGATAATAGAGGTTTACCAGTCGAGCTTTTTTCCATACAATAAAAGTAATGAACAGCAAGAAAAAAATACTGGTTGTCTCCCACCGCCTGCCCGTGACGGTCAAGCGCAAAGGAAACGAACTCTTGGTCTCTCCCAGTGTGGGCGGTCTGGCGACCGGCCTGTCCTCGGTGTCCCAGACCCATCAGGTAATCTGGATGGGCTACCCGGGGATCGCCGCCAACACCATGAACGCCGAGGAAAAGGAGTACATCACCCGTCGCCTGACCGGAGAATGCGGCTGCCTGCCCGTTTTCCTCACGACGGAGGAAATCAACCCCTATTATAACGGCTACAGCAACAACACCCTCTGGCCCCTCTTTCATTATTTCCCCGTGTACGCCCAGTTCTCCCAGGAGACCTGGCGGGGATACCGGGCGGTCAACCACGCCTTCGCCCGGCGGATGGAAGAAGAGGCGGCCGACGCGGACATGATCTGGGTGCATGACTACCAGCTGCTGCTCCTGCCGGCCCTGCTGCGCGAACGGTTCCCGGACAAAAAAATCGGATTCTTCCTGCACATCCCCTTTCCCTCATTTGAAATTTTCCGTCTCATCCCCGAACGCCGGGAACTCATTGACGGGCTGCTGGGCGCGGACGTCATCGGCTTTCACACCTGGAGTTACCTCAGACACTTCCTGTCCAGCGTGCTCCGCCTCACCGGCCATGAGCATACGCTGGGGTTGATCCAGCTGCCCCGGCGGCGGGTCAAGGCCGAGGTCTTCCCCATGGGCATCGCCTACGAGCGGTACGCGAACACGGGCACTGCGGCGGTCAAGCGTGAAATACGTAAAATCAAAAAAGCCGCGCTCGGCCGCCGCATCATCATTTCCATCGACCGGCTGGACTACACCAAGGGGATCAAGAACCGCCTGGCCGCCATCGACTGTTTCCTGGGGCGTTATCCCGAACACCGCGGCGAGGTGGAGTTCATCCTGGTCACCGTGCCCTCCCGTACCGCGGTCGGCCGCTACCAGGACTTGAAGACCGACATTGAAAAAACCGTGGGAGCCATCAACGGCCGGTACTCCACGCTGGACTGGGCCCCCATCCGCTACCTCTACACCTCCCTCTCCTTCTCCACGATCCTGGCCCTGTACGCGTCCGCGGACATCGCCCTGGTGACCCCGCTCCGCGACGGCATGAACCTGGTGGCCAAGGAATACATCGCGGCCAAGGGCGACGCTCCCGGCGCCATCATCTTGAGCGAGCTGGCCGGCGCGGCCGAGGAACTGGGCGAGGCGTACATCGTCAATCCCTTCGACTCCGCGGACATCGCCTTACAGCTGAAGAACGCCCTCACCGCCCCGGACGCGGAGAAGGTCGCCAGCCTGAAGAGCATGCAGCAGCGGCTGCAGAAATACAACCTGGCCCGCTGGGCGGACGATTTCCTGGGCACGCTCGAGCGCCACCAGCCGTCCCTGCCGGCCCAGACCGGGCCCGCCGACTGGCGGACCGCCTCCGCGGATCTGGTGGCGCGCTTCCGGCGGGCCGCGCAGCGCACCCTGGTGCTCGACTACGACGGCACCCTCGTGCCGTTCCATAAAAACCCGGACGCGGTTGCGCCCGACAAGGCCCTCCTGGCCACGCTGCACACCCTGGCCGCCCTGCCGCGCACCGCGGTCATCATCATCTCCGGCCGGACCCGGGAGTACCTGGACCGCTGGTTCAAGGATTCCGAGTTGATGCTTGTGGCGGAGCACGGGATCTGGGAACGCCCGGCGGGCGGCCAGTGGAAGATGCCCTTCCCCCACGATGATTCCTGGAAGGAAACGATCCGCGCCGTGCTCGATCACTACACGCGGCGCACGCCCGGCACCTTCGTGGAGGAGAAGGAATACTCGCTCTGCTGGCACTACCGCAAGGCCGATCCGGAATTCGCCCGGCTGCGGTTGAACGAGATGAAGATGGAATTGCTGCACCTCATCGCCAATATCAACCTGGGCATGCTCGAGGGCAAGAAAGTGCTGGAGATCAAGGGCCTGGACATCAACAAGGGCAAGATCGTCTCGCGCCTGCCCCTTATCAAAAGAAGCGATTTCATCCTCTGCCTGGGGGACGACCTCACCGACGAGGACATGTTCCACGCGCTGCCCCCGGAGTCGTTTACGGTCAAGGTCGGACCCGGCAGCTCGGAAGCCCGCTTCTCCATGGCCTCGCACGAGGATTCGCGCCATCTTTTGGAGACGCTCGCCGGGGAGGGACATGAGTAGCACGTCCCGCGCCAATCACCGGCATTGGTACATGAACACGGTCATCTACGAGATCTCCGTCAAGGGCTTCCACGATTCCAACGGCGACGGGTGGGGTGATCTGCCCGGCCTCATCGCCAAGCTTCCCTACCTGGAACGGCTGGGCGTGACCTGCCTCTGGCTCCTGCCCATCTTCCCCTCGCCGGGCAAGGACGACGGGTACGACGTGGCGGATTTCTACGCCGTGGACCCGCGCTACGGCACGCTGGACGACTTCAAGCGTTTCACGGCGGAGGCGCACCGGCGCGGCATCCGCGTGATCACGGAACTGGTCCTCAACCACACGTCCGACCAGCACCCCTGGTTTCAGGAAGCCAAGAAGGGCCCGGGGTCCCCCTATTACGACTACTACGTCTGGTCGGACACCTGGCAGAAATACGGGGACGCCCCGATCATCTTCAGCGACACCGAGCGCTCCAACTGGGCCTGGTGCGAGGAAACGCGGAAATATTACTGGCACCGCTTTTTTTCCCACCAGCCCGACCTCAATTACGACAACCCCAAGGTGCGGGAGGAGTTCCTGCGCGTCATAGCTTTCTGGTTCGACCGGGGGGTGGACGGCCTGCGCTTCGACGCCGCTCCCTACCTCTATGAACGCGAGGGCACCACGTGTGAAAACCTGCCGGAGACGCACGCCTTTATCAGGGAGGCGCGGCGGTTCATCGAACGGCGCTATCCGGGGCGCATCATCATCGCCGAGGCCAACCAATGGCCCGAAGACCTCATCACGTATTTCGGGAAGGGCGACGAGTTCCACGCCGCCTACCACTTCCCCCTCATGCCGCGCATGTTCATGGCCATCCAGCAGGAACACCACGGGCCGGTGGTCGACATCATCAAACGGACCCCCCAGCTGCCGCCGTCATGCCAATGGCTGCTCTTCCTGCGCAACCACGACGAACTGACCCTGGAGATGTGCACGGACAGCGAACGCGATTACATGTACCGGGCCTATGCCAAGGATGAGAAAGTACGGCTCAACAAGGGCATCCGCCGCCGTCTGGCCCCCCTCATGGACAATGACCGTCGCAAGGTCGAACTCCTTTACGCCATGCTCTTTTGCCTGCCGGGCAGCCCCATCATCTATTACGGGGACGAGATCGGCATGGGGGACAATATTCACCTGGGCGACCGCAACGGCGTACGCACGCCCATGCAGTGGAACGAGGACCGCAACGCGGGCTTTTCCGCCTGCGAGCCCTCCGGCCTCTACGCCCCGGTGATCCTGGATCCCGAATTCAACTACCACACGGTCAACGTCGAATACCAGGAGCGCAACCATCACTCGCTTTTTCATTTTCTGCAGCGCCTGATCACCCGTTACCGGGAGACGCCCTGTTTCGGGCTGGGAAGCCTGCGCTTCGTCTACGCCGAAAACAAGCGCATCCTCGCCTTTATCCGTGAACACGAGAATGTGATTCTTTTCTGCGTTTTCAACCTGGCCGAAAGCGCCCAGGCGGCGGAATTCGACCTCCACGAATTCGCCGGCGCCGTACCGGTCACGCAGCCCGGCGACAATGCCTTCCCCGCCATCGGCGAACTGCCCTACCTGCTGACCTTCGGACCCAACGGGTTTTACATTTTCCGCCTGCAATAGTGAAGGCCGACGGTTCCCCGCCGCCCGCCTCGGCGAAACACCAGGCAACTTGACAGGCCGGGAGCGTTCGCATACTCTGGGTGAGACTTAACCTATGGCAAAACGCGCGGCCCTGCTCCTTTCACTGCTTGTCGTCCTCCTCTCCGCCTGTCCGGGGGCCGGAGAATCCCACCTTGTCCGCCTCTGGTCACAGACGCCGGACATCCTCCCCTTCGTGGACCGCTACAACGCCGGCCAGCAGGACTACAAGGTTGAGGTGATCTACCTCCCGTCCCCGGCGGATGAAATCCTCATCGCCCAGGAGGTTCCCGATCTTGTTCTCTCGGAACGCCTGTCCGCGCCGCGCTGCGCCGCCAAACTGGAGGGATTGGGGCCGCTTGTCAACCAGGCCGGACTGGATCCCCGCACGTTCTACCAGCAACTCCTGTCGTCCCAGCAGTCGGGAGGCGCCATCACCGCGCTGCCCTTCTCCTTCAACCTGCCGGTGGTGATCTTCAACCGGGACCTCTTCCCCGCCGGGGCGCCGGACGAGCTGTCGCTGGAACAGCTCATGTCTTTGGGGAAAACCTACAATAAAAAAGAGAAGAATCGGCTGACCGCGCTGGGATTTTCGCCCCTCTGGAATCGCGGGTTTCTCTTTCACACCGCCACCCTCTTCGAGGTCAACTTCCACGCCGGGCCCGATCTGAAATTATCCTGGAACCAGGCGGCGCTGGATACCTGGCTTAGGTACCTGGTGGCCTGGACGGACGAAGAGAATGGGGGATTCGACCGGGAGAGCGAGTTCATCCGCACGTATCTCTACGAACCGCCCTACCAGCTGGCCGGGCGCTCCGCGCCCGAGTCCCGGCGGATCGCCTTTTACCAGGCCCTGGTCCGGGATTATTTTCTCATTCCCGCGGATAAAAGGAGCCGTCTCGCCATGGCCTGGCTGACCCGCTCGGAGAAAATACCGGCGGACGAGGGCATCCTCTTTTTCGGCGTGCCTAAAGGCGTGCACAACCGGCCGGGAGCCTATGATTTTCTCAAATGGACCGGCACGGCGCAGGCGCAACACGCCGTGCTCAAAGACAATGCCGCCGCCAATCCCGGGACGTTCGGCATCGGCGGCGGGTTTTCCGCCCTGCCCCAGGTCAATGAGGCCTTTCTCCCCGAGATTTTCCCGTTCCTGGCCGACCACGTCCCCGATGCCTCCCGGATCATCTTCCCCTCCCCCCTGCCTGAAACCTGGGAAAAAATTAAAACTGAAGTACTCCTCTCCTGGATTTATGATCATTTCCAGCATAAAAAGGATATCCCCCCCCTGCCGGCGGTTCTGCCCTGAGACGGGCGCCTTCCGGACGCACGATTTTCAAGCCCCGGTGAACCGGATGCGCCTGTAAAGTCAATTGACACGGCCGGTGCTTTCATATATTATGAGCGAATACGGAGAGCGCAGATTAACCCTACCTGCCATACGAATCCGGAAGGACTGTTGCGCTTGCCGTACTCAAGCACACGTATCCCTTTTACCTCTGGAGGTTATAATGGCGACTGTTGAATTGAAAAATCTTTCCAAGGTGTATGACGGAGGGGTAAAAGCCGTCAATGACGTCAATATCACCATCAATGACAAGGAATTTGTGGTTTTGGTCGGTCCTTCCGGCTGCGGGAAAACCACCACCCTGCGCATGATCGCGGGCCTTGAGGAGATCACGGACGGTGAGCTCTTCATCGACGGCAACCTCATGAACGACATCCCGCCCAAAGACCGGGATATCGCCATGGTGTTCCAGAACTACGCCCTTTATCCGCACATGACCGTGTTTGAAAACATGTCCTTCGGCCTGCGCATCCGCAAATACCCCAAGGAAGAGATCAAGACCAGGGTGCATGAAGCCGCCCAGATCCTCAACATCGAGGAGCTCCTGGAACGGCGCCCCAAGGCCCTGTCCGGCGGCCAGCGCCAGCGTGTGGCGGTCGGACGCGCCATCGTCCGCAAGCCCAAGGTCTTCCTGTTTGACGAACCCCTGTCCAACCTGGACGCCAAACTGCGCGTGCAGATGAGAACGGAAATATCCTCCCTGCACACCCGCCTGCAGGCCACCATGATTTACGTGACCCACGACCAGGTGGAAGCCATGACCATGGGCGACAAGATCGTGGTGCTGCGCGACGGCCTCATCCAGCAGATCGGTTCGCCGCTGGAACTCTACAACAGTCCGAAGAACCGTTTTGTGGCCGGCTTCATCGGATCGCCCCCCATGAACATCGTCACCGCCATGGTCAAGGAAGAAGGCGGCAAGATCATCACCGATGAAGGTGATTTCCAGATCGTGCTCTCCGGTCCCATGGGCGACAAGCTCAAGCAGTACGTGGGCAAGAACGTGCTTCTGGGCATCCGCCCCGAAGACCTGGTCTACATGCCCACCCCGGAGAAGCAGAACAACATCAAGTCCACCATTGAAGTCATCGAACCGCTGGGCTCGGAGATCCACCTCTGGGTGAGCACCAAAACCCACCATTTCATCGCCCGCATTCCCCCGCGCTGGAACTTCACGGTGGGCGACGAAGCCAACTTCAAGCCCGATCTCAACAAAATCAAGTTTTTCGACGTGGGAACGGAAGAAGCCATTATTTAATTCCATAGTCACCCGGGCGATGAGCCCGATAAAAAACCCGCCTCTGTGGGCGGGTTTTTTTTGTTCCAGAACGTTACGGCCGTCACCGCCGGCCGCGCTGCCTGCCTGACAACGGCGGGCCCGCGCGCGGAGGCATTAATTGAAGGGATCGTTCTTCCCCTCATCGAAGAAGTTGTCGTCGTCCGTTCCCATCATGTCCGCGGGGAATGTTCCCTCGTTCCGCTTGGAGTACAGCTTGAAGATGTAGGTAATGTCGGCGAGCATGGCCTCAATGGTGCGTTTCTTGGCGGCCAGATCCCGGTAGAATTTTTTCACCGCGGGATCGTCGGCGCCG
>CAYQRT010000065.1:0-11949 GCA_964419695.1 uncultured Spirochaetaceae bacterium
CCATATATAGCATTCTTTGAGCACCTGTCTGCTGTTGAGCAAGAAAGTTTTCCTGGGCCAGGGTTGGATCATAAAAAGGCCCAAGCCTACGTTCATAACTTGCAGGCTGTGGAGCTATTTGAACAGGCTCTATATCTACAGCATTAGCAGGATTATAATTTCTTATATGAGGTGGGGTAGGAGTACCTTCTGTAGAAGAAAATAAATCTGGAAATTTCTGATTCTGCTCAGCTTGTAGTTGCTTGGTTTCTTCATATAATGCCATACTATTTCTTCTTATAAAGTGCTTTTACTTGCTCTTGTAATATTGCTAAGGCTTCATCTCCTTCAGGAGTATGTGGAATTTCTAATATTAGTCTGGCTCCCTCAGGATTATTTAATAAAAGTTTATTTACAGTTGAAGTATAAAGTCCTGTTCCTCCAGGCAGACTTCCTATAAAATCAAGAAGTCTTTTATTGCTATTAATATCAAACGGATTAATCATAGTTTTCACTTTTTCAGATGGAGCTTTACCAGTACCTTTATAATTTGTAGCTGTTCCAGACGCATTTACATAACTAGCAATAGGAGCAAGTGGATTTTCAGTTATAACAAAAGCAAATCTCTCTGGAACAAAATCTGTTAAATTTTTAAGTTGTCTAGTGGATTTATCATCAGCACCCATAAAAGTACCTTCTGGTAATTCATTGATAAGTAATGACATTTGTTCCATATTAGCTTTTGAAGCTGCTAAATCCTTTGGCTCAGTTCCATTTAAAACATTAATATCAAAGAATGGAGTAGAAAGATTCTTATTATTTGGAATTTCATTAAACATTCTATCTTTAACCAAATTTTGTATATGCTTGGGAGCACTAGCAAAATCAGTTATTGTACCCAATCCAGCTTTAGATGCTTCCTCTTTAGTAATTCTATCACGAGTAGTTTTCCAGGCTTCTCCTGCATAAAGATCTTTTATACTAACAGCACCTTTTTCCATACCTGCAAGTGCAACTCTTCTACCTCCTTCTCCAGTTCCAGCAGCAAGTTCAGCTTTATAACCTGGATTAGTTGCAAAGTTAACATCTGTTCCACCAATAGCAGCATAAGCACCTTGAACTATGGCATCATGTACTTTTGCAGGGTCTTTTACATTAGTTAATTCTGGCATAGTATCTAAGACCTGATTATACATAGTAAGACCTGCAGGAGTCTCAAGAAAAGCTCTTACAGCCTCAGGATCTTTTAATCCATGTTGAATAGCTATTTTAAGTAATCTGTTACCTGCAGCCAATTCTACATCAGGAGTAGCCACTAAAGTCTTTGCTAATGTACTGAAAGTTGCTGCACTATTCTGTACTATATCATTACGATTAATAGGAGTGAAATCAAATTTCTTTCCTTGCTGCCAATCTTCAAATGATACATCAAATGGACTAGATGTTTCTATAAAGTTAACTCCAAGTTTTGATTTAGCATCTAAATAAGATTTACCCATCTCAACTTTCTCTTTATTAAAATGATAGAATGGATTAGTCCTTTCAGTACCAATCATCTTGGCTATTTCATTAGCAGCAGCTCCATAATCACCATTATATTTATCATTGACTAAGGTTTTAACTCCTGATTCAAATGAATTTAACCGTGTCTCTAAATCTTTAAGATCATAAGTATCTAGTTCACCAATACGAGACTTCTCCTGTTGAAATGCGAGATTAGAAGCATCATATCTACTTTGTGCTTTTTCTGCAGCAGCTAAAAATTGATTCTCTATTTGTGGATTATACATGGATATTATTCCACTATCTCCACCAGAAGCACCTTGATAGGAACCACCAGCCTGTTGATATCCTTGAGAGGGATCAAACTGTCCTCTATAATAACGAAGATTAGGTAATGTAGACATAGTTTTATGTTTTTCTTGCTCTAAGTCCTGGGCCTCTTCCTAAAAACTTCTTAAGTTTAGTAGTACCAGGTGTATTATATAATTCGTAATCAGGAGCTATTAATTTCATCATATCAAAACCTCTTCCATAAGCTGCATTATCAGCAAAGTAACTTGCAGCTGTACGTGATAAAGCTCCAGCAGGATTTATTCTTGCAAGAAGAGCATTATAAGCATTAGACTGTTCCTTATTAAAAAACTCTTCCTGAGCAGCAAGTTCTGCATTTACCATATTGGCCTGTTGTCTAAGTTGAGCATTGGTAGTTTCTTCAGCAAGTGAAGATTTAATTCTGGATTCACTAAGTAATCTATTAACTCCAGTATTGGCAGCTGTAGTATTAGCAGTTGCAGCCCCTGCATTTAATCCCATTCCACGTGCAGTACCAGCATTTATTGCTCTACTTGCAGCAGCCTGTCTTTCAGCAGTTAATCTCTCAGGAGCAAGACTTATTTTTTCAGCTCCTACTCTTGGTAATGAAACAGGAGTTGGTTTATTTCTTCTCATAGCCATATAATCTGCTATAGATCCAGCTCCGCTTAAAAGGTGACCAAGAGGACTTAACTGAGGATTATAAGCTTCTTCAGTTGTATTAGTAGAAGGAAGAGGAATATGAGACTTTTGTAATCCTGGTCTGGTAGTATTAGGTAGAAATTGTGATATAGGAGCAGTACTTAAATAAGTAGGAGCTCCTCTTTTTCTACCTTCTCCCGGAATAGTTGTAAGAGGAGGAGATTTGGGTGCATACAAAGGATGACCTGCTGGTATATCTAATGTTGGTTGTATTGGCTCACCAGATTGTCCAGGCAAAACAAATTGATATGCATCTTCTGCACTATAACTACCTTTATGCAATCTATCAATAATATCCTGTTGTGTAGGAATATCACTTGGCTTACCAGGACTCCATCCTCCTGGATATACATCACTACCTCCTAAAGGAGAAAATAATTGACCTAAGAGAGAACCTTTTCCACCAGTTAAAGTATTATACCTACTTCTAAATTTCTGCATCCATCTGGATTCCGGAGGGCCCCCTTCTTGATACATAGGAATAAAACCACCCTCTTCATGTTTAAGCTGAGGATATTTTCTATATACTGCTGACCTTATACCTGAAGGATTAGGGGCATTATGAGCATATGCTAAAGCAGCCCTACCTCTTTTAAGAGTATTAATAGGATAGGTTCCTTTAGGAGCACCGCCACTAGGACCTGCAAAACTATGTACACCTTTATACTTACCTGCATTTGATCCACCTGGTTTCTTTCTCAGTTCAGCTAAATTTCCACCAGAATCAAATAAAGGAATATATCCACCAAGTTCTTCTGTATATGCACCGACAGGAGCTTCAGGTATTGGAAGGAATGGAAATACTGCAGGATGTTTTCTTTTTTTAATATAACCTCCTACTTTAAAAGGCTCAGTAATTGGTGTTGTTTTATTATAAGCTTCATTTGATCTGAAAGGAACTTTAGCATTTATATGTGGAGATGTATCACTTACTCCCCAATAATTTATTCCCATCATATTAGCTGTAGGACGACCTTTACTTACTGCAAATCCAGAATCAGGATGTGCTAAAATGGCATTAACTCTCATTTGAGGAGTAATATTACTTAAAGTATCAGAAAGAAATCCTTTCTTCTGTAACTCAGCATTTATATTAAGATCAGTAAGAGGAGTATATACATTATTTCTTACAGTATCAAGAGGGCCACCATCTGCCTTCCTTCCACCTCGAACCCAGCCAAAAAATCTCTTCTGCTTAGCTGTAAGTTTATGACCATGAACAGTTCCATCTCTAAGAATTTCACCTGCCTTATGTGCTGTAAGAGTGCCTCCTTTAGCAAACATAGGTTCTGCATTCTTATAAGGCATCTTAACCTCTTTAGCAAATTCGGCAGCAGTTTTAATGTTCTTGGCTTTCTGATCTACCATAGCCTGTACGAGAGAATCAGTTTTATATTGACTAAGAGGTTTATCTAATTTAAATTGTTTTATTAACTTACGCATGGGTTCTGCATCTCCATTCTTATCTGAATATATATATGTACTTTTATCCAAAGGATTATACCAACTAACTTCACCTGCTTTTTTCTTTCCACCACCTTCAACAGAAGCTACAGCCTGTCCTTCTGTTATATCCACAGGATTACCAAGATTATCTACAAGTATTCCACCTGTAGGACTTGTATCATGAGTCTCTCCTTTATAGGCTATAAATCCACCTTGTCTTGCAACTGGGGTATAATTAGGAGATTGAGATACAGCTGAAAGTCTATTACTTACATCTAAATTAAATCTTTTTTTAGCTATCCCCTCATTAAATATCCTAGCCTGTTTTCTACCTTGTGGTCTACTTAAAAGACCTAAAAATTTAGTATTAGCATCACCGATTGCATTTTCGTCAACTGGTCTAAGATCTTCCATAGCATTACTATAAAGACTTTGCATTTGCATATTCTTGGTTTTACCGATAGCATCCATAATAGGTTTCATAATAGCCATTCCTGTTTTTGCTCCCATACCTATTGCTCCTAATGCATCATCAAGTCCCATACCACCACCAAGCATAGAAGGACCAGAAGCTAAGTTGGTAGTAGAAGGAGTTAAATTATTAGCAGATGAAAATAATGAACCCAAGTCAAATGGCAATGGAACTGGAGAAATCCCACCGTCTTGATATATAGGAAGGAATCCTCCTTCTAATAATTTCTTCCAGTGACGCTTAGCCATACGAGCAAAATTTGCCCTACGTCTAGTAAGAGCATTTTTGCTATGCAATAGCTGACCAGTACTCTTACCAGTCTTTTTCTTGGTAGCAGTGAACTTACCCCTGTTCTCAGGTTTAATATGTATAGCCATTATTTAATAAATTATTGCAAAGTTAATATATATTATTCAGATTTCAAAACATTTTTATATTTACCATCTACCAATTTTTAGTAGACAAACTACATTTTATTATTAGAATACCTTCGCAGGAGCAAATAAAAAGTTAATTGGATGAACTATTAATTTTTTGTGATTATTAGTCTGCTCCCAGGTAAAAATAGCTTTAATCCAGGAATCACGTATTCTTCCAGTATCTCCTGAATTTCTAAAAGTATTTATCCTCCACTTACGAAACCTTCTTTTTAAATCAGGTCTTGTAAAAAGATTCATAACTCCAGTATCCTGATATGTATTCATTACTTGTAGTGTATCAAAAGTAAGATTTAGCATATCTTCTCCATCATGAGTTAAATCTGTAATCCATTCTATTTCATGGAAAGTAACTACCTTTGTCTTAGCTGGATTAGCTATCAAAGTTATTGAACTAGTCTTATAACATCCATAAAACTCATTATAAGCCGCAGTAGAAGTTGGTACATTATGAAGATAAAATTTATTTCCATCAAGAGAAGAGAGTAAATACTTATCAAATGTAATATACTTTGATACATAATCTATTCCATTATCCAGAGTAAAGAATCCTGAGAAGGCATCTATATATCCTGAGAAAGATAAAGTAGGTTCAGTATATAACACACCAGGACTAAATAATACTTCTCTGTTAGTTTTATCATAAGCCCCTATCATAGATGTAAAACTATTAGCCTCAAAATAAGACTTCATTCCTTTAGTATCAGAAATAGGTTCAAATTGTTCAAGGATTCTATAAATAGCTACATTTTTATCATCATAATAGTATATTCCCATATCAGTAGGGATTATAGCATCATAAAGAGATGTACCTGACTTCTTGGTAATATAATCATATCTGCTAAGAATACCACCAGTTCCTATAGCAAGTTCTGCAGTACTTGTAGTTTGTACAACTTCTCTTTCAGCTACAGAAAGAACTGCAATAGCTCTGGTCTGAAATGAAAGTAACTTCTCATTATTATTAATTAATCTTGTAATAGATCCATATTCTCCTTCAAGTTCTTTATAATTATTATATTTAAACTTAAGCCAACTATCACTATATTCTCCATTATACTTTAATTCACTACTTGCAACCATAGTATCATTTACTACAGAATTTCTGAAATCAAAGGGTTTGGAAAGATACATTTTAGATATATCATAAGTTGAATAAGCAGAATTATATCTATATAAATCTCCTATATCTGGATAACCATTAGGAAATTGTGATAATCCTATAGATTGATTTTCTGCAAGATAATATGTATCTACAGCAGCAGCAGCAGCTAATGAGGCTTGATTAGTAATATTTACCAATTGATATCCAAGATTAATCTTACTTTCCACAGGAAATGTTACATAGACCTGTCCTGAATGTCCAATATACTCTGCAGTAGGATCAATATATAATTTAAGAAATGCAAATGGACAGATATAAATATCTCCTCCATATGTATCATAGGAAGTTAAAACAGTATTTACTTCATTAAAACTACCAGCAGCTATATACTGACTGTAACTTCTTTCATTATAAGTAGCTCCACCATAAACAGAATAACCTAAATATCTACGGTATAATCCATACATAGCCTGAGAGGTTTCATTAGCTACAACTACGCCTGATACATCTGTAAACACATTATTAATACGTGTTATAAGAGAAGTCCCTTTATAAGTCATTTCAGGGGTTGCTGCATCTAATTCACCATTTATACCTCTGGCTACATATATATTATTACTAATAGGATGTGCAGTTGGATATTTTGATTCATTTCCTGTAATAAGTCCTGCTATTACATCATTTCTCCAATGATCAGTTGTAAGATGATCTATTGTGGGTTCAAGAGGGACTAATGAAGCAGCAGCTACAGAATAAAATCTATAGTTAGTTTTACTAGTACCAGCATCTCCTTCTTCAGTAATATTATCAATATAATTCGTAACCTGGAGAAAATCAGATGCAAGGTCTATAATCAACTCCTTATTTACAGCAATCTCTGGACTTATAAAATCCATAAGTCCTCTATTCATTGTATAACCATTACCAGTAACCCCTGGAATAGCATAAGTATGGACATCCTCATAATCCTCTGCTGATGTTATATGATATGAACTATAGTTGGCATCTTTAATAGTTCCGGCATGAGCTACAGCATGTTGAGTAGGAAGGATAAGCCCACTGGCTTTTACAGTTGCATCATTTGTTGTACGAACACAACGTACTATCTGAAAACCTGAAAGCTCATCTATAAGTCCGGGATAATCACTATCTATTGCAACCCAGTCTATATTAAATTCTATACCAAGTGCTCTCCCTAACATTCTATCTAAAGGAAAAGTAGGATCTTCCGGAGATATTTGATAAGTATTATCCCATGTTTCAAAACCTACCGTTGGATCTAAAATTTCTGCAGGAGAAGGAAATCTTACATCTCCAATCCATTTTGTATAAGAAGGTCTACCTTTTAAATCATAAAATACTATTCCAAATCTATATACTTCATCTCTTTGATAACCAGTATAATCTAAAATAGTTTGAGGATTATTATATCCAGGAGATGTAGAATTAGAATAGAATATAGTAGTATTAACTCCATCCTGTACAAAACTAGTACTTGCTCCTATCTCAAGATCTTCATATATAAATCCATATGATATATACTTTCCTTCTCCTCCCAAATCTCCAATAACAGGAGGATCACTTACACCTGTATATTTATATTTATAATCGTTGCCAATAGTTTCATCATTTTCTATATTATTATAAACATTAATACAGTCATGATCTTCAGGTACTTCAAAGTTTACTGGATTAATACCATCACCAACTATAAATTCAGTAGAATTTCCAACAGTTCCTTTATTTAAAACACATTCAAGTAAATTTCCACCGGTTATATAGGAATAATTATATGTATATGTTAAATCTGTTACAACAAAGTCAGTATATGTCCCTGGATCATATGGAGGAACCAGATCAGAAGGAAGTCCTGCAATATATTCAGTACCTATAATTCTAAGAGTTCCGTGAAGACCATCTCCAGAAGATGTATAATAAGTGGTTACTAAATTAGTATTTAATGTTAAATAATTTACCCAGCCAATACTCCAAAGACCAAGCCTTATACTTGCTCCATCTATACTGGCTATACTTGTAAAAGTATTACCAAGACTGGTAGCATGTTCTTCTGCACTGATTGTAAATGAAATATCCCAGTAAGAATCAGTTATGAGATTAACTGTTACCGGCCCAAAAGAATTTATCCCATAAAAAGCATACCCTACAACTCCTGTAGGATCAGTGGTTTCGTCTAATTGTTGTGATCCGTAGGCTAATCCACCATTTAATATATATCTCCAACGATAGGCTCTTGAATCAAAGAAGGCAGTATCATCTGACAATAAAGTTTTTATAGATTCATCTATATCAAAATATGCTTCAGTTATGTTTCCTGCAAAAAGATAATTGTTCTTAGATTCTATAGTTGCAGGAATTAAATCATTTCTTATAACCTGGAATTCCTCAAGTACTAGTTCTCCAATAGAATTACCACTATCAATAAATGTAGGAGTAGTAGTAGTAAGTTTCTGTTCTGCAACAACTCTAACTGTAGGAACATCACTATATATTTCATATTGTAATGCAACTAACCTTATTCTATCAAAAGTATCAACTGCTGCAGTATTTAGAGTAATCTCAACCTGTATAGATTTATTTACTTCTGTCTCCAATTCGCTTCCAGTAAAAGCAATACCATCAGCAGGAGTATAAGAAGTAAGATTATATAGTTGACTTGGAGGAGCAAACATAGTCTCAGTGCCAGATATAGCATAAAGTTGATATGAATATTGTATTCTTCCGGCCTTAAGATGACCTCCAACTAATTCGGTTAAAGTATAAGTTCCATATGTATGATTAGGAAGTATCTCAAGAAGTTCAGGATCTAATGTTGTAAGATCATTATAAACCGCATTATAAACAACATTCAAATGTTTTAAGGTATTTATACCATCTACCCAATATATTTTTTGTACATCTGCATTTTCATAATTACCAATAACTCTTATAGGATATAATATATCAAATCCAAGATCTGCTTTATATACTAAATGATTTGTAGCAGGATCAAGATGGTAATAAAAATTATTTATAATTCGATTGGTAGCTGGAACTATCGAAGAAATAGGTATCCTGTATACTCTATCAGGATCTATTCCTCCAAGAGTATCATGAGCTAATAGAATAAGATGGTCTCTGAGTATTGTATAGCCCAGCATAACCATACCAGTAGGTAGGGTAAATGATGGAAAATTTCCTTTAGGAGAGGATAGAGAGGTAGTTGACAGACCATCAGAATTATCTGTTATTACTCTGAAATTCTGAAGATCAAAGTAACAAGTATTAGGATAGGCATTAGAAGAGATATCTTTATTCATGCCTCCTGTATAACTACAGGTATGTTCTGCCATCTGCATAACTACATAAATTTATTCCCTTGAACCGAGATACATCATTCCGGTATCAAAATGCTCAGGCCCAAGATATGTGGATTTCCAACGATTAAGAAGAGTTTCCATGAGAGATACATCAGGCATCTTACAAATACTTTGTGCAGCACCTACATTAAAGAAGTAGTCCTGTCTGATTATTTCATACTTTCTTTCAGATAATTGATCCTTCAACATAAGTCTTAATGCCAGTCTTTCAGCTATAAAACTTTCAATTCCCCTTAAATAAACTGCATTGTCTGGAAGAGTAGGCATACCTGTAACTATATCTATAGGCATAGCCTTATACTGCATTTCTGCAGTACCACTATCCATACCAAAATATATAAAGTCACCTTGAGTTTTGTAGGTATAGTATTCTGATGCTACATTAGGTCCTATTATAGTATCATAATGTTCTCCTGTAGCAGGATCAGTATCAACTTCAATTTCTGTTACTCCATTATAAATACTATCTTCAAACTTATTAAACATGTCAGTCATTCTTCTAAAAGGAATCCCAGTAACTTTCTCCCTTATCATACCTATACTATATAAGTCCAAAGGGAGTTCTGATCTATAGCCCTCTATAGTAAGTTCTACTGATTTATCCTCATAAGGTTCAGGGGTTCCTATTATAGCCATAGACCGCCAGATCCATTCTACGACCTCAGCCTTATTGATTTCAGTAAATCCATAATCCTGGTACAACTGTTCTATAAGTAAGTCTACCGATACCGTCTTGCCATTTAACATTATGTATAAAAATTTAATTTATTATATTCTACACCACTACTCAACATTTGATCATGACTTCTTGTCATATTAATATAGTATGCAAATTGATTCTTTACATTACAAGTAGATTTGTCCCAGAACCAGGTCATTCTATAACCATCAGTATGTTCATTTAATTCCCTAACCAGAGGTTTATTTTCAATCTGTTTAATTTCTTCTCCAGTCTTACCAGGATATAATTCCATCCAATATTTTTTAGTTTTCTTCCAATTTATAGAAAATCTTCTTGCATCTACATTGCCATCTTTATCAAGTTTAATTTCAATCTTCTTCTTCTTAATCCTAATATATCCTAATCTGGCAGGCATCCTATAATCTAAATTTTCATATACTATTAATTTAGCTATAGCCGGAAAAAGTTTCTTATATATCTTCCAGACTACATCTCTTGGTAAGGCCTTTTCTCCATAAAGCTCCTTATAGAATTTATAGATATCACCAAACTTATAGTCAGCTATTACTTTAGACTTTCCCCTTGGGTATGTTAACTGCTCCATTATCTATATTATCTTCCTTATTGTCAATCTTATCCTGAGGTGGCGATAAAGTCAATGCAAATTTTTCATTAACTATTAAAGCCTTCATCTGGTCTATAATCTCTTTGTTTATAGGGTAGTCATCATTGAATGTCCAGGTAGGATCTGCTATTCTTGCAGCAGCAATTGGATCCTGAAAGACTCCTCTTATATTTAAATATTTAACTGTAAAATGCATTCCTCCCTGACTATGAAGATATATATAATCTCCAAGTGGAAATGCATAAATAAAATTCTTATTAAATTTGCCATTACCTAATACTAATACTTTATCAGAAGTTGTAATCTGATAATGATCAGACATTCTATCAGAAGGGCCTATTCTTGTAAAAGTACCTGTACCATCTCTACTGGATATAGTACGTGGTATCTCTATAGAAGTTCTCCACATATAATCATAATTACTTACTCCTGATATATTTGTAAGTTCTTTTTCCATAGTGATGCTACCAAGATCCTGTACATAGTGATCGTCTATGGAAGTGAAAGTTTGAGTATCAAATTTCTGCTTTAGAAGTACTGCTCTACGTGATTGAATCCAATCTACAAGAAGACGGATATCCATTGGATCTGTCTCCTTAATATAGGCTCGTCTAAGCTCCCATAATTCAAAAGCTAATTCATTAAGACTTACTGTTTTCATAATCTAAAAGAAGTTTCTAAATTCCCAGAAAAAATGGAAGTCTAACATAACCCATGATCCTGGGGCATAATCTGTTATTTCAATAGATTCAGCAGGAAATATTTCTGTGAATGCCCAAACATCTCCTATATCTAAATCGAAAGTGTCAGTAGGAGCAAGATACACATATAATATATCCCATCCTGAATTTTTTATAAGATATGTCTTTCTTGATCCAGAAGCAGAGTGTAGATATAAATTCATTTCACTAGCAATTGGATTACATATGATAACAGAATCGTTTTCGTTTACATATGCATCTGAATAAAGCAATCTTATCTTAGTAACATCTAAGTCTCCTTTATATGTGCGTACTTCAGGTCTATACATAATTATTTGAGATTACAATCCAATTATTTTTAATATAATCCATAATATAAATAGATTCATATTGAGCTAATACTCTGGTAGCATCACCATCAATTAAATCATTAAGTACCGGAGTTACAGTAACTGCTCCAGCACCTATATTTTTTATATAATATCCACAACAGGTTCCAGTTGCAAGTCTCTTTAAGGATAATACAAAAGGATTTGCTGAATCACATATTATAAGTTGATTCATTTTTGTAACATCAGCTGTACCTTGTACTAACACTACTTCCATTT
>CAYQRT010000066.1:0-11862 GCA_964419695.1 uncultured Spirochaetaceae bacterium
TACTGCATCCAGTGGAGGACGGACATGAGGGGGGGATTGCTTTTCATGTAGGAAAAGACGGCCGTACAGTACGCGAACAGCTTTTCCGTGAAGGTGACGCGGGAATCAACGCACCGGATGAGCAGGGCCAGGAAATGGTCCCGTTCCCGGCGGATGGTCTGCTTGAGCATCTCGTCCCTGTTCTTGAAATAGAAGTAGAGACTGCTTTTATTGATGCCGATCCGCTCCGCGATCCGTTCCACCGAGGCGCCGGACAGGCCCGTCTCGCCGATCACATGTTCCACGGCGGAAAAAATGCGGTCCGGTTCGGGCAGGTCCGCGGGCGTGATCCAGCACGACGCGGCGATGGACGCCATCACGGGCGGGGAAAGCCGCGCCCGGCCGCAGTACCCATTGAGGCAGTAGATGACCGCCTGGTCGCGGATTTTCTTCGCTTCCTCCCGGTTGATTCTTTTGCGGAAATCAAGCAGGCGGTCCCCCTCTTTTCCGTGCTCCCTGCGGTCACGCCGGAAGACCTGCATGAGCCAGAAAATGCCGTGCATCTGGATATAACGCGCCGCGGCCGCCCGGGCGAACGGATCCCCGTCCGTCAGGCCGGTTTCCATGCAGGAGAAGAAATAGTCATCCAAGCCTTTCCACCGGGCGGTAAGCGAAGCGGGCAGCGGTTTGGCCTTGCGTATAATAAAAAAAAGCAGGAACGCCAGATAAAACGGACGGGCCGTGAAGAAATCAAAGAGAAATCCGTAATAGTCGCGAACCGCGTCCGCCAGGACCGGCGAGGTGGAGCCGGTCAGAAAAGCCGTCAACCCTTGTCCCAGGTCTTCGGCAAAGGTGGTTGTCATAGTGTCCAGGAGATCGTCCTTGTTCCGGAAATACCGATAGAGGGCGGGTTTGGTGATCGCCAAACGGGCCGCGATCGGCTGCAGACTCATAACGGTAAAATGGCTTTTACCCCATTCACTGAAGGCTGTGGTGATAATGGCGGCTTTCTGTTCCCGGTGGTGATTGTTCATCGTATACACGCTTATTGTTACCGAACGGTCGTTAACAATATCAAAAGAATATATTGCCTAAATGATGAAAAAGCAATAAACTTTCAAATAAATTTCTACCCCGGACACAAAGACTCCAATGAAAAACCGCTCATTCCGCATCCCTGTTTTTTTTCTAGCCGCCGCCAGCCTGCTCCCGGATCTGGCCGGCTGCGCCGAACGTCCTGAGTAAGGTGCGCTGCGATTTCTCAGCCGGCGGCTACCGCTTGCCCACCGCAGCCGAGTGGGAGTACGCGGCCCGGGGAGGCCGCTGGCAGACCACGCTCCGCGGCCTGGAAACCACGGCCCGCATGCGCTACGACATACGAAAGCGGTTCGTCTATGGAAGAAAACGGGGCCACGGGCACGACCGGAACCGTCCGAACCTCACCATGCCAGTTTCAGGAGAGACGGGATTGTGCAAGGGGATCGGCTTTTAGCCGGACGTTCCGCCCGTCTCATCAGATTTGAATTTGTCAATGGTTTCATTAAGACCGGCCGCCAACTCGACGATCTCCTTGACCGCCTGCAGGATCTGCCGGGCGGTATTGGCCGACTGCCGTGAAATCTCCGCCATCTGCCTCATGGTGTCCGCGGCCTGCTTGGAACCGTGCTCCTGCTGCTTGATGGAGACGTCAATCTTCTGGGTGAAGGAATAGTTATTGCCGATTTTTTCGGACATGCCGGCGATATTGTCGGAGATCAATTTGACCGTGGTTCCGCTTTCCACCACTTTGGCCGATTCGTTCTCCGTGGCGACGATGATGGAACCGATGAAATCCTTGATTTCCCGCGCGGCCTTCTCCACGTTCTTGGCGGAGGAGATGGTCTCCTTGGAGAGTTCCCTTATCTCTGCGGCCACCACCGCGAATCCCGATCCAGCCTCTCCCGAACGGGACGCCTCTATGGAGGCATTAATGGAAAGAATATTGGTCTTGTTCGCCACTTCCTTGATGAGTTCGACCATTTCATTGATGATGGCGGACCGCTTGCCCAACTCCCCGATCTCCTGGGCGTTCTGGCGGCTGATCGCTCCCACTTCCGAGAGCTGCGAGACCGTCTGCAGGAGCTGGCCTTCGTTCTGTTTCAGGTTCTTGATGGATTCCTCGCTGGCCAACACCAGCTCGCCCACATTCTTGGTGATCTGTTTGGCGGTGATCGTCAATTCTTCCAGTGTGGCACTCACCTCCGTAATGCCGCTGGCAAACTCGTTCGTCCCGCTCGTCTGTTCCTGCGCCGCGGCCTCGATCTCCCGGGAACTGGAGTTGAGATTGACCACGATATCCTTCGCCTTGTGGATGATCTCCTCCAGCACGGTATTGGCCGAGCGGAAGCGCTCCGCCCGCCGCTGCAGTTCACCGGTCATGCCTTCCAGGGCGCCCGCCAGGGCCGAGATCTCACGCGACCGGCCGCTGCCGATGGCCACGGTGGCCGTGTTATCGCCCTGTGAAATACTCACCGCCAGCGAGGTCAGCCGGGCGATAGGAGCGGTGATGATATTGGTGATGATAATAAGACACGTCATCATCAGGACAAACAGCGCCAATCCCATAATCAGGAACATGGAGAGCATCGTATCCCGGGCTTCAGTAATATAAAAATCGGTGAACGTTACCTCAGCCGTTCCCAATGTTTCCCCGTCACGGACAATGTCCCGGGTGAGGGTGGTCACATTGCCGACGGCTTTATTCTCAACCCGGGCGAACGTCTTTCCCTGGGCGTCCTTGATCTCGATTGCGACGATCTCCTTGTTTTTGAGAAAGGATTTCATGTTCCCCAGGGTGGCGTCCAGATCGACATTCCACAAATTGGCGATATTGGTCATGGCGATCAATTCCATGGTGGTGGTCTTCAGAAGCTCGAAGTCGGTTTGTTTTTTCGTCAACTGGTCGGCGAGCGTGATGCCGATGAACAGCCCGAATCCCGTCAGGAACACCACCCCCAGGGGAATAAGCAGATTGAGTCTGATACTCAGGCGAGACAGCAAGGACTGCTTCGGCATGCCCGGCCTTTTCATGATAGGACGCCTCCTTCAGTGAACCGGTGGTGTCCGGTGCGGCCGCGGGAGAACACCCGCTCCGCCCGGTACGGGTTTCGTTACGGTTGCCAATCGATATAGGTGGATCCGCTTTTAATAGTCGGCCCGAGCAATTTCTGATATTGCCCGTCAGTCTTCATTTTAGCCAGACCGCCGGCGAGCACCTTATCCAGGGCGCCCCCCCTCGTTCCCTTGGCGATGCCAAACCCGCAATCATAGATATCAAAATATTCCCGTTTGATGTTCTTCAATGCCAATTTTTTGAGCAAAGCGTCTGTCGAATTCTGGGCGAAGATATAGCCGTCGATCTGTCCCTTATCAACCTTCTTCAGGCTGCCGTCGATGGAGGCGGACGGGCTCACGGCGAAACTGAAATAATCCGTATGGGCGGCGTCCGTCTCGATAACCAGCCTCCGGGCGTTCCCCTTCTTGAGCTCGGCCACGCTCACTCTCTTGCCTTTGTTGCTGTACAACACGAATACTATTTTATGAGTCACCGTCAGGGAATAATCGAATTTCACCTTATTCCATTTGGCCTTGTCCGGGTTCGCAATCAGCGGATAGAGCAGATCCGCCTGTTTGTTCCCCACAAGATACACGCAGCGTGCGAATGGCACGATCTGCGGCGTAACCGCCGCGCCTTCCTCCTTGAATAACTGGGTCACCACGTTCGAGTAGGCGGCGCTCGCGGCCGGGGACAACTGCGCCACCACGGCCCGGTACGTGTCCGTGAAAGCCGAGTCCACGATCAACCAAGGAAGCAACGCACATACGGCAATGATAATCACCTTTCTCATACAGACCTCCTCGCAGGCTTTTCGGACACTCACCCGCCACGGGCGGTAGATGGACCCTCTCCGGGGATGTTTTTCATCCGTCACGCTTCCGAATTCGCCGACAAAGTAAATTATAGGTAAACGGGAAAATTAATCCAATAAATCAACATACCCCCCACGATTGCCGCTACGCCGGCACCAATAACGCCGGGAAGATTTCTTTGTCTTTTCATGGTGATTGAACATAATTAGAGAAGGACGGGTATGGATGTGAAGCCGATCAACATTCTCATCATCGACGACTCACAGTTGGTACACACCCTGCTCGACAAGGTGTTCGCCGAGCAGGGGGATCTTGTAATCGTCGGCAACGCGTACCACGGTGAACATGGCGTACAAATGGCCAAGGACCTTTCGCCGCACGTCATCATCATGGACATCAATATGCCCCGGATGAGCGGGTTGGAGGCGATTGAGGAGATTATGGCGGAAAAGCCCACGCCGATCATCGTTTTTTCCTCAGCCTCCCGTGAAATCATCGACCTCAGTTTCAAAGCCATCGAGCTGGGCGCCGTGGACCTGGTGGAAAAACCCGCCGCCCGCGACCTCTCCTCCTTGAAAGCCGTTATCGAGGAGAAGTTGATTAAAACCATCAGGATCTTCGCCGATTTCAAGGTAATGCGGCGGTTCAACCGGCGGTCAGCCGATTATCACCTTCACGCGCCCCCCGCCCTGGAAACCAAACCCGGCCCGGTACCCGTTCCGTCACCCCGGCGAAGCGAGGGGTACCGGACGGTCGGAACGCCGGAACCGGTCGCAAGAGGCAGGCCCGGTGAATTTTTTGTAATCGCGGTGGCCTCCAGCACCGGCGGACCGCAACTGCTGCGGGACCTTTTCAGCCATCCTCTTTTCGCCACCCTCCCCGCGGGCGTCGTGATCGTGCAACACCTGGCGGAGGGATTTGTGGAGGGTTTCGTGGATTGGTTGGGCTTGTATTCCTCCCTGCCCGTCACCATCGCCCGGGAGGGGGAACCGCTCGCGTCCGGTGCGATCCAGGTGGCTCCGGCCGGCCGGCACCTGGGCATCGACCACCGGCAGCGGTTTATTCATATCAATCAACCGCCCCACTACGGCATCCGTCCCTCCGCGGACGTGTTGTTCGACTCGCTGGGACGACACCTCGGCGTCAGGCTCGTCGCCTTGATCCTGTCCGGCATGGGCAGCGACGGAGCGCGCTCCCTGCCGACCGTAAAAGAGCACGGCGGACTGGTGATAGCCCAGGATGAGGAATCGAGCCTGATTTTCGGGATGCCCAAGGCGGCCATCGACACCGGCCTCACGGACGCCGTTCTCAATATAAAGGACATGCCCGACTACCTGGCACGCTTTTGCCTGGGGAAAGCGGCCCACCATGCGGGATGAGACGTTGATGCAGGTACAGGAATTGATCAGAAAAAAAACCGGAATCATCATCAACACCGGGTTCATGAAGGAACTGGCCGCCGCCGTCGACGAACGGCTGAGGGTCCTGCAGCTGGATGAAACAGACTACCCGCGCTACCTTGATTCAATTCACGACGAAGCAGTGCTCATCGCCTCCCGGTTCACGGTTCAGGAAACCAGTTTTTACCGTTACCGGGAGCATTTCGACCGCCTGAAGCTGGAGGTTTTCCCCGAACTCATCCGAAAAAAGCAGCGGGAGCGGGACCAGACCCTGGTCATCGTCTCCGCCGGCTGCGCCACGGGCGAAGAACCGTACACCATTGCCATGATCCTGCACGATCTCCTCAAGGAACGGGATAATTGGAACATCCGCATCGTGGCGACCGACATCAACGCGGCGGCCCTGCAGCAGGCCAAGGGAGGGGTCTATTCCGAGTACCGCCTCAGGAACATTGATCCCTGGTACACGTACCGGTATTTTGATTCGAGTCCCGTGCAGGGCCCGACAACCCAGCACCGGATCAAGGGATTCATCAAGACCATGGTCGAGTTCAGGCAGGCCAATCTCATCCAGGAGCCGTTCGCTTTGGCCGACCTGGCCGGGGCGGACGTCATTTTCTGCGAAAATGTGATCATTTATTTCAGCATGGAGTCCATACAAAACCTCATTAATAATTTTTACCGCCTGCTCTTCCCGGGCGGGTATCTCTTCCTGGGGCATTCGGAGACCCTCAACATAATCACCCACCGGTTTGAATTGTCCTGGTGGCACGATTCGTTCGCGTATCGAAAACCGTCGTCCGCTTCCGCGCCCGAATCAATTCCTTTCGCGACCGACGAAAGTATGGAAACCGGGACGGCGCCCGACCAGCCGGAAAAGATTCCCTACCCGGAAATGATTTACCTTATACTGCAGAGTTTTGAAAGCGATGCCTATGAAACGGCTGCCGGACTGCTCCGGCGGCTGGAGATGTCGGGGAACACCTTGACGGACGTATACCATCTTATCAATGCCGAACTGCTTTTTGAAAGCCGGCAGTACATGACGGCCGCCAATGAATGCCGCCGGGCCCTCGGACTCAATCCCAAATCGGTGGAGGCGCATCTCCTGCTCGGCGCCATCTATCTGGACCTGGGCATGCTGGACAACGCCCAATTCGAGATCAACACCGCCATCTATCATGAACCGGCCTCGGCGTTGGCCTATTATTATTTGGGAACGTATTACAAACAAACCGGTAATGAAACGGAAGGCGACTATTGCCTGGCGTACGCCCGTTATCTGTTCGAAACGCGTGGTAATATCATCACCGGAAAAACGTTCCCGCTCTATCGGGCCCGGCGGGAAACCATCATCACCGCAATTAAAAACGCACCGGCCCAACTCAATGTCTCGGGCCACGGTGGAGCGAACGGCACTATACGAGGAGTAGCACCATGGAAGGCAAAAAGCGAATCAACGACCTCCTGAAAGCCGCCGCGCATGAGCGGAAAAAACAGGAAAAGGGCAGCGGCATCACCAAGGACTTCCTCATTATTGCGCTGGGGGACGCGATGCTGGGTTTCCATATTGAATATCTGCGCGAGGTGTTTGATTTGCCGGATGTCAACGACATCATTCCCCTGCCCTTCGTTCCTGAGTACCTCCAGGGGGTCATCAACGTCCGCGGCGAGATCGTGCCCGTGCTTGACCTGGCGGCCATCCTCGGCTTCAAGAGTACGGAACGGGCGTCAACCAAAATGGTCATCATAGAAGAACGGTTCAAGATATCGTTCCCGGTCCGGGAGATCATCGACATGAAAACGCTGGACATGAAAGACTGGCGCTCGGTGCGCGATCCCCGGCAAAAGGCGGAGGAACAATTGGTGACGCAGGAATTCTCCTATAACGATAGTCCCGTCGGGGTCGTCGACGTACTCAAATTGTACGCGTCAAAATACCTGGTATAGCGGAAGGGATTATGGATGATCTGAATAATGCGGTTGACATCCTTGCCATCTCCCTCCCCGGACGCACGTTCGGCGTCGACAGCGCTGAAATTCAAAAGGTGATCACCGGCTTCAACGCGGGAGGGCGCTACGACTCCCTGCGCACAGAATTCCGTTCCCGCGGCCTGCTCCTGTCCCTGGAAGAGCTGACCGGGGAGCCCCGGCCCGACCGGGCCACGTCCCCGCCCGACCGGGCGACGTCCGCCCTGATCATCAACGCCGGGGAAGGCCGAAGCCGGCTGGTGACGTTTTCCGGGACCATGGAGGTGCGGCGCCTCAGGACCGCCGAGCTCCTGCCCGTACCGGAATACGTTCGCGCCAAGCAGTCTCCGTTCGTCATATGGGGGTTTATCCGTGAAAAAGGCGGGGAACGTCTCTTCCCGCTGGTCACGCTCCAGTTCCTGCCGGAGGAAGGTTCGTCATGAATACATATGAAGGCGATCTCAATTTCCTTTCACTCTACAAGACCAGCGCCGGGGGCCAGCTCACCCGGTCCACCAACCACCTGCTGGACATGGAGAAAAACGGGGTGAACGGTGAAATCCTGAAAGCGGTACGGGGTGACATTCACACGCTGAAAGGCGACTCGCGCATGATCGGCCTGGAAGCGATCGGCAAAGCAGCCCACGCCATCGAGGATCTGCTCTCCGGCCTGGAAACCGCGGACGCGGAAACGGCCGCCGCGCGCATCAAGCGGGTATTCGCCGTGATAGACGCCATTACCGACGCGATCTCCCGGCTCCCCGACGAGCTGGTTGAAATCGATATGGACGCCCTGACGGTGGAACCCAAGAAAGACGCCGCCGGGCGATCCGGAAAACTCCCCGGCCAGAACCGGCCGCCCGAGAAGGAAAAGTCGTCTCCGGCTCCGGCCGCCGAAACAAAACCGGTGGAAACGGAAATCATCAACCTGAATGTCAGGCGCATTGAGGATCTCGTGCAGAAGAGCTCCGCCTTCCCCCAGTACTTCAATAAATTCAGCTTCATTCTTTCCCAGATGGAAAAATTGAAATCGGAAATGGAAGACAACCCGCCATCCGCGGAGAACGCCAAACGGCTGGGCGCCCTGCTCTATCAATTTTCACACGAATTGTCGTTCTACGATCTTGGGTCGCGTCAATTCCAGAACGAGATCACCAAGCTGAAATTGGTGCCGCTCTCGGCCATTTTTGACCAGTTTCCCCGCCTGGTGCGAGACGTGGCGCAGCACACGAACAAATCCATCGCCTTCACCGTCAAGGGCAAGGAGGTGGAGCTGGACAAGACCGTCGTCGAACGTTTGAAAACGGTGCTCGTTCATCTCCTGCGCAACGCGGTGGATCACGGCATCGAGGATCCGGCCGCCCGCAAGAAAGCGGGCAAACCGGCCGAAGGGCGGATCATCCTGCACGCCCATAACCGGGGGGACATGGTGGAGGTGGAAGTGGGCGACGACGGAGGCGGCATCAACTTCAGCGCGGTCCGGGAGACGGCGGTGGCCCGGGAACTCGTGACCAAGGAGAAGGCGGCCGCGCTCAGCGAGGACGAAATTATTTCCCTCATCTTCCACTCCGGATTCTCCACCCGCGAGGTGGGCGAGTTTTCCGGACGGGGCGTGGGTATGGACGTGGTGAGTCAGACGGTCAAGGATTTGAACGGCCAGATCGTCGTAAAAACCATGGCGGGCCGGGGGACCACCTTTACCGTCTCCCTGCCCCTGATCAGCTCCTACATTCCCATCACCGTGTTCGTCATCGGCGAACGGTTATACGGCATTCCTTCCTCGTTCGTTGCCTCGGTAGTGAGGATCAAGGAGGACGACATACGCCGTCCGGGCGGCGGTCGCAGGACAATCATGCACGATAATGCGGTTCTGACGCTCATCGACCTGAATACGTATTTCGGTTTAGGGGTGGAAGACGACGCTGGTGGAAAGAACATCCTGATCGTACGCAATAAAGAAGAAGTGTCCGGGTTCATCGTCCAGGAGATCGTCTACGAGAAGAAGATGATCATCCGTAAAACGGATTGGCTGGTGCGAACCTGTCCGGTCATTATCGGAGCGGTCCTCTCCGGCCGGGAACGGGCCATTCCCATCCTCAACATCCCGGAATTGTTCACCAAGCTGAAGGAGTCCACGGACGCTGTGGTCAAGATCAAAACCAGACCGATGGAAAAGGATTTTCGCCTGAAAAACATACTGCTGGTGGAGGACTCCACCGTCTCCCGCACCCGCCAACGCCAGATTCTCGAGGGACGCGACCTGAACGTATTCGAGGCGGCCAATGGGAAAGAGGCGCTGGGCCTCCTTGAGAAACAATCGTTTGACGCCGTGGTCACCGATTTGGAGATGCCGGTCATGAACGGCCCCGAGTTCATCAAACGCCTCCGCGGGCATCCCGAACAAGCCGCTTTGCCCGTGATCGTCATATCAAGCTATACCGACAAGCTGGAGGAACTGCAGACGCTGGGAGTACGCACCTTTGTAGACAAATCCAAATTCAGCCCCCGGAGGCTGATTGAAGCCCTGGCCGCGGAAGGTATATACTGATTGAGGGAACCGGCACGTCCGCCGGACTGGAGGACCCGGGATGAGCAAAATTCTGATCGTGGACGATTCTGAAATGGCCCGCGCCTCAATGAGTTTCTCCTTGAAAAGCAAACGGTACGGCGTGGTGGAAGCCGTCAACGGCAAGGACGCCCTCGTGAAGCTGGGCGAACACCAGGACATCGACTTGGTGATCACCGACCTCAATATGCCGGAGATGGACGGCGTCGCCCTCATCCAGCAGGTCCGCCAATCGGACAGGAACAAGGATCTGCCCATTTACGTGATTACCACGGAACAGAAGACCGGGGAGGAAGTGATCAAGAAGGGCGCCACGGGAGTCATCATCAAGTCCGGCAAAACCTCCGAGGAGATACATAAAATTGTCAGTCAGTACGTCAGCCCCACCGAATAGTCCCCCTCCCCCAGGAAAGCGTTCAACCGCCCGTGAAATCATCTCACACCTGCGCGGGCCCGCGTCTCACGATGTCCTCGCCGCGCTTTACGGCCGCGAGAACCTTCCCGCGCAGGTCAAGCGTCTGCAGGCAACGCTTCACCGGCTGGGCCAGGCCCACCCCGCAGCCGAGGCCGTGGTACTGCGCGCGCCGGGACGCACCGAACTGGGCGGTAACCACACCGACCACAACCACGGCCGGGTGCTGGCCGGGGCGGTCTCTCTTGATATCACGGCCGCGGCGGTCAAAACGCCCGAGCGCCGGGTGACGCTCTGCTCCCCGGCCTACCGGAAACCCATCGTCATCCACCTGGGCGACACGCGCAAGAAGAAATCCGAGGAACACACCACGGCCGGACTGGTGCGCGGCGTGGCGCATTACCTGGGCGTGCCGGGCGGATTTTACGCGGAAATCAATTCCTCCGTGCCCGGCGGCGCGGGGTTATCCTCCTCCGCCGCCTTTGAAGTGCTGATCGGCGGCGTGTTCAACGAGCTCTACGGCCTGGGCCGGTCCCCGGTGGAATTGGCCGTAATCGGCCAACGGGCGGAAAACGCCTATTACGGCAAACCATGCGGCCTGATGGACCAGCTCGCCTCGGCCTGCGGCGGGGTGGTGGCCGTCGATTTTAAGAACCCCGCTGATCCCGCGGTCACCCGCATCGAATTTGATCCGGAGGCGGCCGGCTACGCCTTGTTTGTGGTGTCCACGGGCGAAGACCACGCCAACCTCACCGCGGCCTACGGCGCCATTCCCGCGGAAATGAAGGCGGTGGCCGGGTATTTCGGAAAGAACGTGTTGCGGGACGCGGACAGCAAAAACCTGATGAAAAAAATACCGCTCGTGCGCGAGAAAACCGGTGACCGTTCCATCCTACGGGCCCTGCATTTCTTTCAGGAAAACGAGAGGGTGGTGGCCCAGACCACGGCGCTCCAGAAAGGGAAGATGAACGAATTCCTGGCCCTGGTGAAAGCCTCCCGCGACTCGTCCTGGGAACAGCTGCAGAACTGCCTGCGCCCGGAAGCGCCGCGCCGCCAGGGAATCGCCCTCGCCCTGTCCCTGTCCGATGCGTTTCTGGAAGGGGCCGGCGCGTCCCGTGTCCACGGGGGAGGCTTCGAGGGCACCATTCAGTGCTACGTGCCCGCGGCCCGGGCCGAAGCGTACCGGAAGTATATGGAATCGGTTTTCGGCAAAGGCAGCGTCATCCGGCTCAGGCTCTGCCCCAGGGGCGTCATGAGGATACTGTAGATCATCCAGGCCACAGACATCCCCGACCCTTCGTAAAAACACAATGCTACCCGGCCTCAGGTAACGTTATAGAGTCAGGGGTCCTCCACCGCCGGCTCCATCTCATCGATCCGCAGCAGCACCATGTCTTCCGCTTTTTCCGTGGAGATGAGTGTCTTGACGGGTATGGCACGACCGTCATGGACGCGGGTCAATGCCGCCGGCACCCGTTCATGGCTCTCCCCGGTGGCATAGGTGTGCATGACCGTGTTGCGGATGACGCACTCGCGGCAGCGGAGGGTGTTGCCGCAGCCGCCGGGCAGGCGGGCATTGACGCATTCGAAGACGTCTCCTCCTTTGAACCCCTGGATGGACGGCA
>CAYQRT010000067.1:0-11838 GCA_964419695.1 uncultured Spirochaetaceae bacterium
CGGCGGATGAAAACCGGCGGACGAATACCTGCGCCAGACGCCGGATGATCCGGCGACGGATGTGGGGAATTTGCGAGATGACATTGTATACCGGTTCGGCCTTCTTGCTTTCAATGATCCGGGTATACTGGTCTCCCGGCTTGAGATGAGCATGATGCGCGAAGTAACCGGCGTCACGGTTGTGTATCCACACTCCCTCTTCTTCCAGAAGCTCCAGGAGGGCCGCGGCGACCAGCCCCTCTCCGACGGCGGGCTTCTGGTCGCCGCAGGCGGCCAGCACGATATTGAACCCGTAGAGGTCTTCCCGGAATTCAGTCACGGCCGCGTGCAGCTGGAAAGCCGCGTCCAGAATGTCCTTGGGATCGGCCTCCGCCTCCTCGCCCATGGCTATAAAATAAACGCCGGACCGGCGCTTGAGCAGTCGGATGTCGTTTTGCATGATGACCGTATCGATCTTCTCTTCCAGGGACTTGATGAGAGGCGGGCTCGTAATGAGGAGCTGTTTCAAGTGGCAAACCTCAAGTCCCAGGTAGATCATGGTCATTTGTAGCAAAAATCCCGTAATTTTTCAAATGAAAACGGCAAAAAAGAGTGCAAATTCCCTTTTTTACTTTCCCGACTTGACTTTTTTGACAAAAAGGTCGAAAAATAAATTGATACATACTGGCGGACACATCGGTTCACTAAGAGGGGGTGAAATCCCGGTTTTAACAGCCCGGCCGCGGATAATAATCATCTATGGATTATAGTATAAATATTTTTGCACAGGTCACCACCTCATCGTTGATTCTGATTGTCATCACCTGGCTGTTCTTCCGCCACGCCAAAAGCCGTACTCCCGTGCCCGCGTTCAAGCCCCTGGTCTTTCTGTTCCCCATCTTCATCTTCAGGGAGATCGTGGCCTCCGCCCTGTTCGGGGTATGGGCCATTTCCAAAGCGGTCACCGTTGACAGCCCCTTCTTCTACCAGGCCATTTTCTTTTCCACCGGCACCGCCGCCATCCTGGAAAAACTGTTCCTGGTAACGGACGTCCTTGGCGTCATCATTCTCGTTTTCTGGCTCATGCGCTACACCAAACGTAAGGGGTTTATCGTCCCGTTTATCTTGATCAATGCGGGCGCCATCGCCCTGATCATGTCCAACATGTTTCTCAATTTTCTGGATAGCGCCCCCTTCCTGGAACGATTTTTGCCGTGGTTTGTCACCCTCTCCGACTGGGTCGCCTTCAGCATCCTCCTCTCCTCCATCACCGAATTCAATACCCCCGATTCGGCTCACGTGCGTGAAATCCGGACGCACCTGACGCAGTTTCCCATCATCTACAATGTCCTGGGGATCTTCGTCATGGCCATCTTCAACGTCGGGTACGACAATTCATTCATTAAGGCGATTTTCCTGCCCTTGAGTTATATGCCGTACGTATATCTCTTTTACAAATACATGGGGATTCACGAGCAGGAGGAGAATCTCCGCATCCAGTTTCTGGAGAAGGATCTGAATTCGCTGTTTGAATTCATGGAGAACCTGGGCAGCGCCATAGAGGAGAAGCTCGAGCTGCCCCAGATTCTTTCGTTCATCACCGCTTCGGTGGTCAAATCGACCAGCTCGGACGCGGGTGCCATCCTCCTGGTGGACGAAGCCGAAAACACCCTCAAGGTGGAGGCGATCAACGGAGTCTTCCCGCCCCCCTACCAGGTGCCGGACGTGGTAAAAACCAAACTGGCCAGCATGCAGAATTACTTCAAGTCGCTGCCCATTAAAATCGGGGAGACGATCCTGGGCGAAGTCGCCAAATCGGGACAGCCCATCTTCATTCGGAACACCCTCCAGGATCCGCGCATGAAGCAAAATACCCAGAACGACACCCTGTACGTCAGCTCCATTATCGTGCTGCCGCTTCTGGTGTCCAAGCGGATCATCGGCGTCCTCTCCATTCTCAGGCGCGACCGCACCAAGCTGTTTACGGAAACGGACTTCGACCACGTTAAAACCTTCGCCAACTATTCCTCGCTGACCATCGACTTCCTCATGACGTATTTGGAACTGATCGAAAAACGCGAGCTCGAACGCGAGCTCGGCATCGCCGCGGAAATCCAGCAGAAACTGCTGCCGCGCAAACTGCCCGAACTGAAGACCGCCAATATCGCGGCCTTCTCCATCCCGGCCAAGGGCGTCTCCGGCGACTACTACGACATCCTCCAGTTCACGGGCAACAGGATCGGCCTGGTGATCTGCGACGTGGCCGGCAAGGGGGTACCCGCCGCCCTGATCATGGTCATGATCCGCTCCATCCTTCATTTGATCACCTCCGCTGAGAAAAACGCCGCCAATGTCATCACCTGGATCAATCGCGGTATCACCGGCAAGATCGACATTGACCGGTTCGCCACCATGAGTTTCCTCACCTACGACGAAACTTCGGGAGAAGTCATCTATTCCAACGCCGCCCACCACCCCTTATTGCTCTTCAGGGCCAAAACTGGTACACTGGAAAACATCGATACCGAAGGATTACCCATCGGCATCGAGCGGTCCGCCAAATACGGCCAGAAACGATTCAAGCTCGACCACGGCGATCTGGCGGTGCTCTACACGGATGGGATCATCGAAGCGATGAATCAGGCGGGGGAGCAGTACACCTACGAGCGCTTCTCCCGGCTTATCCGGGATAATGCGGCGCTGTCCACCGACCAGATGATCGCCAAGATACAATCGGATCTGAACGACTTCGTCGGCCCCGCTCCGCAGCACGACGATCAGACACTCATGCTCATGAAAGTGAAATAAACCCTTTGTGAAGAGAGGTTATCCATGGAATTGAAGGTTCGCAAGTTTTCATCCACCTACATTATCGATGTGAACGGGGAGATGGATCTGTACAATTCGTACAAGCTCAAGGAACTGGTTCTGAAAATGATCGAGAAACAAATCGATAAATTCATCATCAACCTGGAGAACGTCGATTACATTGATTCCAGCGGGATCGGCGCCCTTATTTTTATCTGCTCGCACATCAAAAAAGTGAATATGAAACTGCAGATCACCAACATCCACGGGTCGGTGAAAAAAGTCATCGAACTCACCAAACTGATGGGGTACTTCCCCATCTCCAATACCATTGAGCAGGCGATAGCGAAAATCGAGCAAAAACCCATGGAGGCAGGCGAATGAGCGAACTGAAACTGTTGCAGGTCGATGAAAACTCGAAACTCTTCGACAAGACCGGCATGTTCTATAAGGAATTCGACAGCGACTTCAGGCAAATCAGGTATTACACCCTGCTGGTCGTCCAGAAGGCGCCCACGGAGATCAAGGAAATCAACCTTCTGGAACAGCAGATTTCCGAAATCATCAAGAACGCCGTCAAGCACGGCAACAAGTGCGACCTCAAGAAAAAGGTCAAGGTCTGGTATTACTTCAGCACCGATAAGGCCCACTTGATCGTCGAGGACGAGGGTGAAGGCTTCAAGGATCTGGAAAACTGGAATAACTTCAACAAGAAACGCATCGACTGTTTCATCAACCAGAACTTTGAAGAGATGGAAAAATACGTCTCGTACCGCACGTCCCGCTCGGACGACCACGATTCGGGCAACGCCATGTTCGCGGCCGTGGAATACTGGAACGGCGGCGTGGTCTTCAACAAGAAGAAAAACTGCATAGCGGTCCTCAAGACCTTTCCCAAGAAAAAGAAGGGCATCGACCTGGGATAACTCCCCCCGTCAAAGGTTTTCGAAGGCCCGCGCCCCGCCGTACTGGGGGACGCGGGTTTTTTATGTCTCGGGATCGGCTTGAAACGGTGGAGGCGGCGTTCCGCCCTCCCAGACTCCCTGGGCCTTATCGGTGAAAGGCTTGCCGTACAGGTACTCAAAGATGAAATTGAGGTCTTGATCGGCGATGGTGAGAAACTGGGCCGCGAAATACTGGGTCGTGCCGTCGTCGAACTTGCGCATGATGCGTGTGCCCACCTTCACGGACCGCCCGCCCACGTTCAGACGAAAATCCATGTCGTGAAAGAGATCGATTTTTTTATCCAGTTCCTGGGCGGGGGCGGCAAAAAGCAGGCCCGAGGCGCTGATGTCGATCACGGGCAGGCTGTGTTCCACTTCCATTTTACGCGCCTTGTGGTAGTATCCGTTCACCTCCAGGGAATGACTCAACACCCGGCTGAACTGGATCACGTATTCGAGAAACTCCTGGCTGAAGCGGTCGGTACGCGGACGCTTGGAGACGACCCAGATATATCCAACCGCGTATTCATGGTAGAGAATCGGACAATAGATCTCCGAGACAATGCCGCTTTTGGCCTTGGTATAGAGGAGGTTCGACAATTCGCTTCGCACCAGATAGGGAGGCGTGCCCGTTTCCGCAAAGTACTCCTCCACCTCCTGTTTGACGATTACGTTCCCCGCGAAGCCGGGATCGTTGAGGGGCAGGTCGTCATCGGTTGAGGGAATCCAGAGAACTTTCCCCGTCTTGACGGTGATCAATTCCTCCAACGTCTGCGGCTGCTTGTCGCGGTACATGACGATGCGGTGGTCGCTCGCTTTGCCGGTGATCGAGCTGCGGAAGGAAGCCATCAGCTCGGACAGCCCGCGGGGGTCCATCGATTCCGGTATTTCAATGTTCTCCACCATGGTAAACGTTTCGGTTTTGGGAAAATCGAGCTCCGATTTGTCGCCCTCCATGTGAAAGTAAAGCTTTATCCCCGACAGCTTGACGCGCTCGTACTTGCGCCGCGGATCGCGGTAGATGGCTTTGGGATTGAGAACGGTCAATTCCCTGCCGGCCCAGGCTACGACCCTGGTGTCGAACGTGTAGTAGTTGCTGTGGTAGGGAAAAAAGACGCGCAGGTCTTCGTCCCTTTCAAAGGCGATATCCGTGGCTTCGGAGTTTTCCAGCACGACCTGCTCATCGGTAAAGGAAAGGATGCGGCAGCGCGTTTCCTTGTGATGGCCGTGGACCGACACTCCCTCCTTCTGGTTCATGAGGTTGGTGAAAATGAATTCTTTTTCGATCCGGTTGACCTGCACACCCATGACACACTTCCTCAGGCGAATGAAAATTGCTTTTTTTCATTATGCGGCGCGCGCTAGCCTCCGGCGGCGCATGTAGTCCCGGGCGGCCCGCGGTGCCGCCGGGAAAGGCGACAGTCTCCCAGTAAAAACGAGTAGTCGCCGGGAACGAACGGTTCGGCCGGTTTTTTATACGTCCTGGCCAACAGGGTGAAACCGACTTGGAGATCGGAGATCTTCCAACCGTCGTCGGTTTTTTTAAGATAGATCTCCCCCTCGGTGACGCCGTCATCCTTGTACAACCGGATATTGGCCCGCAGTTCGTCCTCCTGTTCAAACGCCATCTTTCCCACCCGGTACCGCTGGGGCACGAAACCCTGCTTCAGGGGATAGGCGATCACGGCCTTGAGTTCGCGCTGCACGGCGGGGAGGATCAGGGAATAATCGACGTTCTTTGCCATCAGCCCGTCCATGAACTTCCTGACGCAGGAGAGGGCCTGCAGCGAGTCGCGGGAAGCGGTAACCCCGTCCTGGAGTTCTCCGATTTTAAAATCCTCGGCCATGATCCGCGCCTGCGGCTGGGACGTAAACAGGTCGGTCGACGCGGCCAATGCGGTCGGCGGGGGCGCGCCCGAGTTCGGCGCGGGAGAAAGGCTGATGACGGAGTCGGCCGGCTTGGCCGGCGGTTGTCCTTCACGGCGGGACGCGGCGGGATTGACGTTGCTCGGAACCGGCGGAGCCGGGCGCGGAGCGGAGGTGGTCCGGCGTTCTGACGCGGGCGGTCGATTCACGGCCTCGGTGCGGGGATGTGCCGCAGGAGACTCCTGCTTGACGCATTGAATTGATAGAAGGAGACACGCCGCCAGTAATATCCGGCGCGTGATTTTTATCGCGGCCCGTGCCAATACTCCCATCCTCCCTGCCGTGCAACTCCGGCCGTCCCGGAAACCACCGCGTTTCCCGGACCTGTGCTTGAAGTATAACTTAAGCCGCACCGGTTTGTCCACATTCGCCCCGGACCGGAGAGCCGCGGGCGCCCGCCCTGCCGGTTCACTCCGTCCAGTGTCCGGCGGCGGTCTCCAGGTAACCCGGCCGGTTTCCGTCCGGACACCGGCTGAACCTTGACGGCCCCCTTTCCCTTGCCTCCGACCGGGAAGGGATGATACACTGGCCCCCTGATCACCATCACAGACAGGTAGCGGGAAAGCCGTCCGCCGGCGCCGAATGGCAGGGAGCCCGCCTGTCCTCAAGCAAGGATGTTGTCTATGGCACCCGGCAACCGGCGCATCCGCCGGCCAAAAAAGCACCTCACCATCACCCGATCGGTGGCGGACGGTGTGTATTTTTCCGTGATCGTTCCCGCCTATAATGAAGAGGAGGTGATCGGCGTCTGCCACGCGGAACTGCGCGGGGTCATGGACGGCATGAACCGGCCGTACGAACTCATCTTCGTCAACGACGGCAGCACCGACCGGACCCCGTCCATCCTGCGTACCCTGGCCCGCCACGACCGGCATGTCCGGGTGATCGACCTCTCGCGCAACTTCGGTCACCAGATCGCCATCAGCGCCGGGCTGGACCGGGCCCGGGGCGGAGCCGTCATCGTCATGGACGCCGACCTGCAGGACCCCCCCCGGATAATCCCGCGCATGATCGAAAAGTGGAACAGGGGCTTCGATGTAGTGTACGGCAGGCGTGTCAAGCGCGAGCGCGAATCGGTTTTCAAACGCCTGTCCGCCTGGCTTTTCTACCGTTTCCTGCGCGCCTTGAGCGGCGTGCCCCTCCCCGCCGACGCCGGTGATTTCCGGCTCCTGGACCGGAAAGTCTGCGACGCGCTCAAGCGGATGCCCGAACGCCACCGGTTCCTGCGCGGCCTGGTCAGTTGGGCGGGCTTCCGCCAGACCGAAGTGCCCTACCACCGGCGCCCGCGACACGCCGGGCGCAGCAAGTACCCGCTCCTGAAGATGATCGGATTCGCGCTGGACGCGGTCACCTCGCTTTCCCGCCAGCCCCTGCGCCTCGCATCCCTGCTCGGGCTTTTCATCTCCTCGGGCGGCCTTGTCTACCTGGTCTACTCGTTGGTCCGTTTTTTATCCGGCCGGGCGGTGGAAGGCTGGACGTCGCTGGTGGCGCTCCTTATTATTTTCAACGGGGCATTGTTTCTCATCGTCGGCATTCTGGGCGAATACATCGGCCGGATTTACGACGAGGTGAAGGGACGCCCGCTGTACTGTATCAACGAGACCATCGGATTTGACCGTAATGAAGAAAGCGCGAAAAAACGACGCCCGGCGCGCGGCAGAAACTGAAAACCTTCCCCGCTCGGGGTGGAGCAGCCAAGGACGGCGGGAACTGCCGCGTCAGGCGGTTAAATTCGCCCTGGTCGGCGTGATGAATACCGGCATCGATTACCTGGTCTTCCTGCTGCTCGCCGCGGCCGGGCTCCCCGCCCTTCCCGCCCACGCCTGTTCCTATACCGCGGGGCTCATCAACAGTTTCTTCTGGAACAAACTCTGGACGTTTCGCGCCCCCCGCGTCTGGAAGCCGGGGGAGATCGTACGTTTTGTGCTGGTCAACCTGACCGCCCTGGCCGCGGCCGGCGGGGTTCTGCTGGCCGGGCGCGACGTCTGCGGTCTGCCCGCGGCCCTGGCCAAAGCCTGCGCTCTGCCCGTATCCCTCACCATCAATTTTCTGGGGAACCGTCTCTGGGTTTTTCCGGCCCGGCCCGCCGGTCCCCCTCACGGAGGAATCGCCGTATGAATACCCCTTCGTACCGGACACCCCGGGTGCCGGTCATGCTCTGCCTTCTCCTTACCGCGGCTTGCGTCCACGACCACCGGTCTTCGGTCGCCATCCGCCCTCCCGCCTCACCCGCACCAACATATTCCACCGGGCCCGAAGCCGCGCCCCACCCGTTCGCGGGACCGGACGGCATGGTGGAAGTCGTCCGCGAAATCCCCGACATCATGCTCGACATCCGCTACGCCGGGTCGGACAACTTTGTGGGCGAGCCCCTGGACGGATATCTGGCAGCACGCGCCTTTCTCCTGCCCAAAACCACGGCGGCGCTCAAGGCCGCCCAGGCGGAGTTCCGCGGGCGCGGCTATTGCCTGAAGCTCTATGACGGGTACCGGCCCATGCGCGCCGAACGCCACATGATCCGCTGGGCCAAAGCCGCCGGCCGCGAGAATCTGATGCGCGAAGGCTATCTGGCCTCGCGCATTATCACACAGCGCACCAGGGGCCACGCCTGCGGTAACGCGGTGGACGTCACGTTGATCGGTCCGGACGGACGAGAGGTGGACATGGGAACGGAATTCGATACATTTTCCCATGACGCCTGGACCATGAACGCCTCGGGCGCCGTACGCGCCCACCGGTTGCTGCTTACATCCGTCATGGAAAGGCACGGATTCACCAATTTTTCCCGGGAATGGTGGCATTTCAATTATCGGGGGGAGCCGGGCCGGGCCCGGGACGACGTGATCCGGTGATAGGCCCGCCGGCGTGACTGGGAAAAAAGCCGATTATATGTTATAATAGCAAAATGGGGGGGGATGGAGGTACGTGTGCGCCGATTACGCGGTCTCAAGACCGCCGGATTTCCCAAATCCTTTTCCGCCGCCGAGAAACCACCCGCCCGCCGGTGCCCCGCCATCTGCTTGTTTTTTCTCCTGCTGGGGACGCTGATCGTTGCCTGCCAGACCCCGCCCAAGAAAACGACCACGGCCCGGAACGCCCGTTCCTCCCACGCCTCGGGCGGGGATGCTGCGCACGCCGATACGCTCGAACTCCTCGCCCTTTCGGCTGAACGGTTCGGTTCGGACCCGCGCGTCTCCCGACCGGTGCTCGTTTCCGATACGGTGTGGATAGTAGTGGCGGGGGCCGTGGTGCTGGTCTCAGGGGCCGCGTTTGTAAGCGCCGCCAAAAGCGGACGCGCCGGCCGTTCTTCCCGACACCGCACCTGACGCCGGCCAAGGTTGTCCAGATGGTACCGGCTGGAAAAACGGGCTGGGCCTCTATATGATGGCTTTTTCTACGCTTCACCCTTTATCGCCGGATTCCTGAAATCGCTGTCCTCATTGATTTCCCAGACTGTTTTCTGCTATGATTGGTCATGCGTCGTCTCGTTATCAGCCTTTTTTTAACCGTCCTGATTCTTCCCCTGACCGCCCAGGAAACGGCGCCGGCGCCCAAGAAGCGGATCGTCCTGGCCCCGGTCACCAGCCTGACGGAAAACAAGGACTTTCTCTACCTCAAGGCCACCATCTACAACGTGCTTCTCATCCACCTGAAAAAACAGGAACGGATCGCCGTGCTCAATGAGGAGGGAGAGGGCGCCCGGGAGATCATTGACGCCGGCGGCGACACCGAGACATACCTGGCCTCTTTGGCCCGCGCCTTCCCGGCGGCGGTGGCCATCAGGGGGGAGTATTACGTGTCCGCCGAGCACTGCCACATCCTGGTGAACGTCTGGGACCTGGACACCCTGCGCGTGAAAAACACCTTTGTCGAGACCATCCCCGCCGACCTGGACCTCCTGCCCAACATTGAAAAGCTGTCGGCCCGCATCGCCGTGTCCGTGGCCCGGGAACTCCCCCCCACCGAACGGGACGCCCTCTTTCAGAAGCAGGTGGTGGCGAGCAAGCGCAAGAAGATCAACGATGAGGAACGGCTGACCACGGACATCTTCGCCTTCCGCCACGCCCTGGCCGTGTCCCCGCTCACCGGGTTGGGCACCGGCCGGTCGGTGGTCTCCTGGACCGCCGGGCCCCTGATCAGCCCCGTGCTCTCCCTGGAATACTCGTACTTTTTTGAAGGACAGTTTCACCTGCGCCTGCGCGCCGAATATCTGGGGGTGACCAACCTCTACGGCGCGGACGGCGTACAGCGGGAGCTCTCCCTGGAGGCGCTCGTGGGCCTGCACACCCTCTCCTCCTTCTCTTTCGCCCTGGACGCGGGCCTGGCGGTCAGCATCGACTGGAACACGCGCAGCCACGCGCTCGCCTCTACCATGCCCGTGGATCCCACCACCCGCGACATCCAGCGCGTCTCCCTCACCATACCGGTGGCCTTCGGCTTCTCCCTCTCCTTCACGCCGCGTTTTTTCATCAACCTCTGCCTCACCTACAACGGCCTGACCTACACCTTCGAGCCGCTGCCCGCTGCGGCCTACGATTCCGGCTACACCCATTTCCGCTACGCCAATGGGTTTTCCCCCTGGAACTTCATCAACTTTTCCATCCTGCTCAAGGCCGGAGTGAGGTTTTAAGCATGAGATGTACGACCGCTTTCCATCCGGCCGTGGCGGCCCTGGCGTTGACGTTTTTCCTCGGCGCGGGAGCGCCGGCCGCGTACGCCCAGACCAAACCCCTGCTTCTGGTGGCCGACCTGAAGTACGCGGGTATTTCCGACCTGGAGATGAAGCTCCTGGTCGACCTTCTCTCATATACCATCGCTGAAACCGGGGAATACCTGGTCATGAACCGGTATGAACGGAACAAGCTGCTGCGCGGTTTCGGCTACAGCCAGCGCAACCTGGAGGAACGCACAGTTTACCTGGAGGCGGCCGAGCTTTTGCGCGCGCGCTACATCGTGACCGGGTCCTGCCTGCCCGCAACGCAGGGGTTCGCCCTCTCGCTCACCCTCTGGGACGTGCGGGGCGGCACGCTGATCAAAACGGCCGGGGAGACCGGGGACGGATTCCCATCCCTGGTCCGGCGGGTCCGGGAGATCACCCGGGCGTTGACCGGTTTCACCCCTTCCATCCGGCGGTCCTCCGGCGGCGAAGGCCTGACCGCCTCCCTCTATGTCTCCCCCATCCGCGAGCGTATCCTGATCGTGCTGCCGGAAGGCCCGCTCAGCCCGGGCCTGGCGGCGGCGCGCCTGTTGGTGAGCGAGGCGGCGTCGCGTTTCCCCGAGGACAACCGCTTCCAGTTTTTCTTCTCCGGCGCGGCCTACCCGACCGCGTCTCCCGACCCGGCGCTTTTCGCGCGCACGCTCAGCGTCAGGGACTGTCATACCCTGGGTCTCATTGTCGGGGAGGGCGGCGGGTATGCCCTTGCACTCTACAACATGCGGCTGGAGGAGACCCTGCGTTTTCCCCTACCCCTCCCGGGGGAACGGGCGGAGAACGCCCGCCAGCTCGCGGAAAAAATGGAGCGGGAGATACCCCTCCCCGATCCCGAACTCCTGACCCGCGAACTGGAGCGGGAAATCCGCATCAAGGAAAAACTGGACGAACTTCTCTTCAATGAGAAATTCCTTTCCCAACGCTGGGCTTTCAACATCCACACCACCGTGATCAAGCCGGCCGTCGCGGAGATCTACCACCCCATGCTCAACATGCTTTCCCTGGAGGCGGACCTCTATTATTATTACAGTGATTTCCTGGGCGTGGGCGCGGGATACGGCTTCTCCCTGGAGTACCCGGCCCTGATCGACAGCCGGCTGGCCGGGCATCCGCTGATCGCCCAGCACGAATTCCGCCTCATTCCGGTCAGCTTCCGCAGCGCCGGACGGGTGAGCGTGCTCCTCAACCTGATCACCGCCCTCAATCTTCATAACGGCTACGACGTCAATCAAATCGCAAGTGATAATATTGTATTTGAGAACGAGACGACGTTCGTTTTTATAAAAATCGCTCTCAACATGGGCATGCTCATCAGCCTGACCGACGAGATTTCCGCGTACATAGACTTCGTCACGGCCAGCGTGATCATTCCCATCAAACTGGGAAGCGAAACTTACACCAATACGCTTATTTCCGGCGGGTTCGGCGGCCTGGGCGTTATTTTACGTTTTTAATCATGCGGTACACGGT
>CAYQRT010000068.1:0-11764 GCA_964419695.1 uncultured Spirochaetaceae bacterium
CGGGATCGGGGACGTATTCCGCCTGAATGCGCAGTAAACCGCCGGCGTGCTCCAGGCTCCCCGTCTCACCCGTCGCCCGCAGGGCCACCAGGGCGTTGCCCAGCTGTTCGGCGTCCGCCACCACGGGGACCTGGAAGGGCAAGCCCGAACTGTCTGCTTTTATCTGTCCTAAAAGGGCGGACCGGGCCAGCCCCCCCGTAGCGCGGACTGAAGCCACCTCCGCGCCGTCCCGGCGCAGGCCGCGAATGACGCGGCTGACGGAACACCCCACGTAGTCCAGGAAAGCGCGGGCCAGATCGCCGTGCGTGGCTCCAGCGCTGGGGATCCGGAAGCAATGACCGAGCGAAACGCTCCTTACTTCAGCCGACGGATCGGCGAAGCGTTCGGGGCGAAAGCGAACGCCCGCCGCGCCGGCCGGGGACCGGCGGGCCAGGTCGTCGAGGCGGGAAAACGGAATTCGTTTTCCCAGGAGCCGGTTCTTGATCCAGGCGTGTATTCTCCCCGCGTTTTTTATGAAACCGCTGTACGTGTACGTCCCCGGCACAAATCCGCTCACGCGTCTGGATTGTGCCTCGGGTAGAAGCGACCCGTGGCAGTGGTTGACCGCCTCCGTGGTGCCGCCGCGATCGCAGGTCAGGCCGGGAGTGACGGTCCCGGAACCGACCATGGCCATAAGATAATCGACGCCGCAGCCAAACACCGGTATACCGGGCACCAGGCCCGTGCGCCGCGCCATCCGCCCGGTCAACCTCCCCGGTGCATCGCCGATCAAGGAGAATGCAGGCATTTTGTCTGCAGACAATCCCGCGGCTGACAAGTCCTCATTCCGCCAGTAATAGGGCTGGAAGCCTTCATGGGGAATCACCACCCGGCCCATTCCGGTCAACCGGAAAACCAGGTAGTCGCTGCCCGGCAGAAAGGCGGCCGTGCGGTCGTAGCGGCGCGGGTGCCTCCGGAGGAAGCGTTCCAGATGAGGCAGAAAAAACGATTCTGACCGGCTTGTCCCGGACTCGGGTGCGGCCACCGTATACCACATAAGGATACCCGCCGTGGTCCGCCCGGCGGCGTCCACGGGTACCAGGGTGGGTCCGTGACCGCTGACGGCCACGGCGGAGACGGCGCGTTTCAGGTCGGCCGGCAGGGTACGGACGGTACGGACGAACGATTCCAGCCAGGCGGCCGCGTTGGTGCGCGAGGAGGGGACGCGGCTGAACCAGCGCAGGATTCCGCTTTGATCCACTGTCCCCAGTTTCAGGGAGGATGTCCCGATGTCGCAACTCAAGACCATCATTGCCTGGACTATACCGCGCGCGGGCGCCGGCGATCAAGGGAAGGCTTGTTTACAGGGCGGTGAGCTCTTCGATGAATTCGGCTTCCTGGTCGTTGCCGTGCGTATCGAAAATACGGCCGAACGCTTCGTGAATTTCTTCAAAAGCGTCGACCAGGCGGGGATCGAAGTGCCCTCCCCTTTCGTCGAGGATGGCTTGCCTGGCGTCGCCGTGGGGCACCGCCTTTTTGTAATAGCGGGCCATGCGCAGGGCGTCATAGACGTCCACCAGGGCCACGATGCGCGCGCAGAGGGGAATGTCCTGCTCCTTCAGGTTGTACGGATACCCTGAACCGTCCCAGCGTTCATGATGAAACAATGCCACGTCCCGCGCCATCTCCCCCGCCAGAGATGACAGGATGAACGCGCCGTTGATGGTATGTTCCTTGATGATGTCGAATTCTTCTTCAGTCAGATCATCCGGTTTGGTGAGAATGGAATCCGGCGTGCCTATCTTGCCGATGTCGTGCAGCGCCGCGACCACTGAAATCTTGTCAATGAAAAATTGAGTGATTTCCGGGAACTGATCGTGGTGGTGGTGCATGAGGTGTTCGGAAAGGGCGCGGGAATAGGCGTTGACCCGGTCCAGATGGCGGGAGGTATCGTTGTCCTTGAGGAGGCTGGCCTTAATCAGGGCGTGCAGGCTTTTTTCGATGAAACGACCCTCCATTACCGAAACATCCCGCATCAGGCCGTAATAAAATGTCCGGCCGCGATATTCACCGATTTTAAAAATATCGACGCAAAAGGAGATTTCAACACCATGGGCGTTGTATATCAGGATGAACGCGTCCTTGAGCAGATCGTCCAGAGACAGGGAGGAGAATTGGCTGATGCCGTTGACGCTCTGGAAAAGGAAAAAATCGGCTTTTTTACGTCCCAGGTCTCCCGAGGACAGGTGGAAGGTCTGGAGAAACGTGGGGTTGGCGTCAATGATCGTAAAGGTGGAATCAAAAATTAGGAAAGGGATCTTGCTCGAACCGTGGAGTTCGGCCAGTCCCCTGATCATTGTGCGGTTCGTTTTCATGAGTCGGGTCTCATCTTCCAAACTATATGTAAAAACACATATAGTTCAAGAGAAATCATTCCCTGTACCCGGAACCGGTTGCACACCCGCACGTCTATCAGTATATTATACCCCATGATGAAGCACCACCCGCACCGTTTTTCGGCAATTATCAATGAAGGCGACAAGGAAGATGACAAGGGCGCGGAAGCCGGCCATGAGTCCATCCTAATCCAGCAGATCCTTAAAACCCGTACCATTCTCCTGGCGGGCGAGATCAACAAACAGCTGTCCGAGCGTGTCATCCGCCAGCTCCTGCTTTTGGAAGACGCCGGGCCGGACCCGGTCCACATTTTTATCGATTCTCCCGGAGGCGACGCGGACGCGGGATTCGCCATTTTCGACATGATCCGTTTCATCAAACCGGAGGTCCACACCATCGGCATGGGTCTGGTGGCCAGCGCCGCCGCCATCATTCTCCTGGCCTCGCCCGTCCGGCAGCGGCTGGGACTGCCCAATTCCCATTACCTCATCCACCAACCCCTGTCGGGCATCCGCGGGGTGGCCACGGAGATCGAAATCCACGCCCGCGAACTGGAAAAATTGCGCACCAAAATCAACCAGCTCATCGCGGAAGAGACGAAGCAGAAAATGGATAAAGTGGAAAAGGACACCGACCGCGACTACTGGATGTCCGCGGAGGACGCCCGCGATTACGGCCTGATCTCCGCGATCATCACCCGGAGGACGGATCTGCCTGATGGAAAAAGCAAGGCTTAGGGATTATCTTTCCACCACCCTCCAGGCGCTTCCGCTGGACGACGCTCATTCGATCGGACTCGTTCAGGGCAAAGTCCGGGACATGGTGGATCTGGGCGACAAGCTGCTCATCACAACCACCGATCGGTTGTCGGCCTTTGACCGGGTACTCACCACCATTCCCTGCAAGGGACAGGTGCTGAACGAACTCTCCCTGTACTGGTTTGAAGCCTCGCGCGGCATCATCCGCAACCATATTCTGGAGAAACTCTCCCCCCGCAGCGTGTTGACCCTCAAATGCGACGTGCTGCCCGTGGAAGTGGTGGTGCGCGGGTACCTGACCGGCTCGGCCTGGCGGGATTACCAGCAGGGCAAGGCCATTTCCGGCATCGTCCTCCCTCCCAATATGCGGATGAATCAGAAGTTCGACCGCCCCCTGATCACTCCCTCGACCAAGGCCGAGCGAGGTACGCATGATCAGCCGATCTCAAGCGCCGAGATCGTGAAACGCGGCCTGGTACCCGCTGACCTCTGGCACAGGGTGGAAGAGGCCGCCCGGGGACTGTTCCGCTTGGGCACGGAGACGGCGGCGAGCCGCGGGCTCATTCTGGTGGATACCAAGTATGAATTCGGCATCCGTGACGGCGAATTACTGGTGATCGATGAAATGCACACCCCTGATTCCAGCCGATATTGGTACGCCGCCACATATGACGAACTTTTCACCCAGGGCGCCCAGCAGCGTGAGCTGGACAAGGAATACCTGCGCCAGTGGCTGATTGAACGGGGTTACATGGGCGACGGGCAGGCGCCCCCCATCCCCGACGACATCCGCCTGGAGACGGGCCTGCGCTATGTGGCCGCCTTTGAAAAACTCACCGGACGGACCTTCGTGCCCGGCGGACAGAACGAGCAGGATGAACTGCGGATTGTCAGGGAGACGATCGACCGCCATATGACCAGGCGATGACACGCCCCCTGGCAGGCGGTCGGAAATTCACCCTTGGTTGTTCACTGAACACGTTTCGAGAATACCGCTATTGGTTTTTCAGCTTTCGTATCCGGTTCAGATCGTTCTTGAGCAGGGTGCTGGCCGGATGCACGCGCAGACCCTGCAGGAGGATTTCTTCCGCCCGCTCCCAATCCTTCCGGTCGTGGTGGATGATCATATAATTGTGCACCATCACCTCGTATTTCCTGAGCAGGTCGGCGGTGCGGCCCAGGGCGGCCAGGCCCTCCTCAAGAACGCCGACGGCTTTCTCCCACTCACCGTCCTCTTGCAGCGTTTCCGCTTCCGCCTCCACCAGGTAGAGGCGGAGTGAGGCACGGGTGGAGGTGGACAGAAAGGCCGCCGCCTTTTCGCCGTTCGTAAACGCGCGGGCCGCCTCAAATTCCCCGGCCGCGGCCAGCTGAATCGCGTAGTTATAGGCATAGACACCCGCGCTTTTCAGCAGTGCTTTATCCCGGCCCACCACAGTCATCGCACCCTCGATGACGGCGAGCGCCCGGTCATGACGATGCTCGGCGGCCTTGGCTTCCGCTTGTTTCTGGGCGTCATACACATAGAGCTGGTTGAAATCCTTTTCCGTCAGCAGGCCCTGCCGGCGGTATTCCCGCAGCAGTTCGGGGGCCTTTTCATTCGATCCGCTCTCGATTATCGAAAGCACGTGGTTGTGGGCGTACACCGCCTCCGCTGTGGCAAAGGCCGGGTCGTCGCCCAACTCTTTCCTGGCCTGTTCCATCAGGAGCAGGGCCTTGTCCGGTCCCCGCGCGCCGGCCACGACCTCGGCCTCTGTGAGGTAACAGAGTACGGCCAGGGACCGGTATTCCTCCCGGGGCAGCTTGCCCTGATCCAGACTCACCCGGAGGAGTGTCCGCGCTTCCTCAAAACGGTTTTGATCAATAAGCGCGCGCGCCCATTCCTGAAGATACATACGGCGCAGATCCTGGAACTGCTCGAAATCCCGGTAGGCCGATACCGCCCGGCTGATGATGGCCTCACCGGTACCGAACTGGCCGGTATCCAGGGCCCGGCGGGCCACGCCCGATATCACGCCCCCCAAGGCGGTGAGCGCCTCCTCGCTTTTTAGTAATTCAAACAGATCCGCGGCGGGACCGGTGGCTTGATCGAACCGGCCTTTCTTGACCAAACCGGCAATGCGATTGTGGAGGATGAGGGAAAGCATTTCCCTGCGGCTGATGTCGCGCCGGTCGGCATAGTGGCCCGGGGGCGTATAGACAAAACCGGTGACGCGTCCGAACTCGTTTTGAAATTCTTTTTTGGTTCCCGGATTGAATCCGTAGGAACTGGTGGTTTCCACGTCATACCACGTTCCGTCAATCAGGACCTTGATAAAGGCGTGGTCTTTGGTTCTTACGCCCTGCGTCTCCACCTGCAGGGCGTCGGATGCGATCATGTACAGGATGCTGGAAGAGACGCAATTGAAGACTCCGCTGTCCAGCAGTGTGTCCAGGCCCGTGACGGGCGCGTCGTACCGTTTCAGGTACTTCTGGTGGAGATAGCGGAGCAGATCGTCCGCCACCTCACGATCCGGTCCGCGGTCGGCGAACCGGCGGGTGACGTGGTCCGTCAGGGCGGATAAGGCTTCTCCATACCGGCCGCGCCGTTCCTCGGGTACTCCGGAGAAAACGAGCGCCATATTCCTAAATTCCGCGGCCGCCGGTTCCTGAGTTTCGCCGGCCAAGCGGACGATCTCCGGCAGGGGGGTGAAGCGGGTTGATTCGACCTTGAGCTGGCCGGCCAACAACACGGGATTGAGTATAAAGAGAAAAATGATTATCTTGATACCGGTGCGCCGGAGCATGCATCAATGTAGGCACATTTCCGGTTTTTTACAAGGCGACGACGACCGTGTGCGCCGCGCGCGCGGGCCCGTCCCGTCATCTTTATCAATAAGAGGTATTCATGAAAACCGACGCCGACGTCATTATCATCGGGGCGGGAGCCGCCGGATTGACGGCCGCGCAATACGCCGCCCGATCCAACCTCTCCACGCTGGTTCTGGAAGAACTGGCGTCCGGTGGTCAGGCCCTGATCATAGACCGGCTGGAGAATTATCCCGGGTTTCCCGATCCGTTGAGCGGCTTGGAGTTTTCCCAGGCCATGGAAAAGCAGGCGCGTAAATTCGGGGCGGAGTTCCGGTATGAGACCGTGACGTCCCTGGCCAAGGAGGACGGCGTGTTCCGCCTGACCCTGGCCAAGGGAGCACTTTCGGCCCAGTCGGTTATTGCGGCCTCGGGCGCCCGTCACCGCACCCTGGATGTGCCGGGCGAAGAGGATTTTTCGGGGAGAGGCGTCTCCTATTGCGCCACGTGTGACGGCCCTTTCTTCAAAAATAAACGCATGCTCGTGGTGGGCGGTGGAGACGCGGCGTGTGACGAGGCCGTCTACCTCTCTCACCTGACGGACACAATCATCCATATCCATCGCCGCGACCGCTTCCGCGCCCAGAAATCCCTGGCCCAACGCGTACGTGAGAACGATCACATTGAGGTGCGCTTTCGCACCGAATGCCGCGCGATTACGGGTGGGGATAAAGTGACGGGGGTCACTCTGTACGACAACGCCGCTGACAAGACCTATGAAGAAGAGGTCGACGCCGTTTTTGTTTTCATCGGCTCCATTCCCCGGACTGATTTTCTGGACGGCGTAACCCTGGATGAGGCGGGCTACGTGGTCACGAATGAGCTTATGGAGACGAGCGTGGCGGGGCTCTATGCCGCCGGCGACGTGCGCGCCACTCCCTTCCGGCAGTTGGTAGTGGCCGCCGGAGAAGGGGCCGTCGCCGCCCATTCCGCGGTGGCCTATATAGACGAATTGCGCGGGCGTTCGTACCGGTAGACGTTTCCCTCCCCGACTCCAAGGACATGGTTTGACTTTTTATTTTTTTCTCATAGTATGTAATTAGGCGTCCGCCAGGGCCCTCCGCCGCTGATCAACGAGGAGTGTGCCGGGGACGCTCGCCTGACAGGCTGATGAACGGGGAGGACGGGCTGGACCAGAGCAAACAAGAATACATCCTGCTGATCGCCGAGGACGATGAGGAAGACCGCCTGATACTGGAAGAAGCCTCCCGCGAGGCCGGTATCACCCTTCCCATACATTGCGTTGAAAACGGTGAGGAACTGTTCGATTTTCTCGAACGAAGGAACAAATTCAGCGACCGGCCGGAAACAATCAAACCGTTACTGATACTCCTCGATCTCAATATGCCCAAACTGGACGGACGCCAGGCTCTGGAGGCCTTGAAAAAAGAGGATCACTACAAGGAAATTCCCGTCATTGTTTTCACCACGTCCAACACCCGCAATGAGATCAGCCGCGCCTATCAGTCGGGCGCCAGCTCATTCATCATCAAACCGTTTTCCTTTAGAACGCTGGTGGACATGATGAAGGTGATCAAGCATTACTGGCTGGAAACAGTTGAATTGCCGTAAGTGACGCGGCTCCGGGAGACCGCGGAAAAAGACGCGGGAAGGATGACAGGGACCGAATGAGCATGGTCAACAAGAAACAGGTGATTCTTTTGGTTGAGGACGACGAAGAGGACCGGACCCTGCTGGAGGAAGCGGCCGCAAAAGCCGGCATCCGGATTCCCTTCCGTCATTTTGAGAACGGCGAGCAGGCCCTGGAATTTCTCTTCCGCTGCCGGGATGCCGTGGATACAAGCGAGGAACCATTTCCGCTGGTGGTGTTTCTCGATCTCAATCTGCCCATGGAAAGCGGGAAGAAAGCGCTGACCGCCATCAAGGGCGATCCCGCGCTCCGCTGGCTGCCGGTTATCGTATTTACCACGTCCGCCAGCCGACAGGAGATCTCCTGGGCCTACGGTATCGGCGCCAACTCCATCATCATCAAACCGTTCTCCTACCCCTCCCTGGTGAACATCATGGAAGTGATCAAGCGTTACTGGTTTGAAATCGTTGAGCTTCCCTGATCCGCGCGTACCGCGTCTCCGGAAACTTGATTAATGAAGTCAACTGGACTACACTTAACTCCGTGGCAATGAGGAGGATCCTCGACATGGACGGAAGCGGATGGAAACAGGATGCGGAAAGGGGCGATGCATGAAGAAAGCCCTGATCATGTGCGTCCTCTTGGCCTGCGGTTTTACCGGTCTCCACGGCGAAGAGGAAAAATCCTTCAAGACGCGACCCGGCATGGTGATTCTGGGCGGCGGTTTCGCCCTGACGTATGTTCAATCCTTCGTGGAAAACGGATACGGCAAGCTTGATCTGCACGCCGGCCCTCTGTACGGGCTGTTCATCACCAAGGACACCTGCGTGTTCACCCACCTTGATTTCGGCTTTCAGCTTTTCTTTCCCGGTCTCGAATGGATGGGCAAACTGGCGCTGGGGGTCCAAGGTCGGTATTTCTTCTCCACCGAGGAAAGAGTCAATTTCTTCATGGGACTGGAAGTGAATTTCGGCTTCGATCTGGTTCCTGACTATGCGCGGATGCACGAACATCTGATGACGGGTCCGGTCGCCGGTTTTCTTATCCCCTTCAACCGGAAAACGGGTTTGGATATCACGCTGTATCCTCTTTTCTACCTGCCTCTCAACAGTACGCAACCTTTCGCCCTGGCCACGTTCGTGGCGATTTCCATGTTCTCGGTGCTTTGACCGCTACCGGTGCGCCGCACCGACCAGGTCGGCCGCGGAGCCAAGACCTTTTTCTTCCACATACCGCTGTAACCCCCGGATAATGCGCCACATGACGTCCGGCTCCACGAATGAATACATGCCCACGGCCACCGCCCGGGCCCCGGCCATCATGAACTCGACCGCGTCTTGCCAGGAACTGATGCCGCCCATGCCGATGATGGGCACAGAGATGGCTTGATACGCCGACCAGACCGCAAAGAGTGCCAGGGGCTTGATGGCCGGCCCGGACAACCCGCCGCTCGCATTGCCCAGGGCCGGCTTTCCCGCCCTGATATCGATGGCCAATCCGCGGAAGGTGTTGATCAGGCTGAGGGCGTCCGCGCCCGCTTTTTCAGCCGCGAGCGCCATGGACGCGATATCGGTGACGTTGGGCGACAATTTGGCGATGACGGGCAGGACGACCGTTTCCTTGACCGCTGACACCACCCGCGCTAAAAGGTCGGCGTCGGTGGACCAGATTTTCTCACAGTCCAGATTGGGACAGGAAAGGTTGAGCTCCAGAAAATCAGCCTGGCCCGTTCGGTCGATCAACCGCGCCAGTTCCACGAACTCGGCCACGCTGAACCCGGCGATGCTCACGATCAGCCGGTCATTCTGCGCGCGCAAGCGGGGCAGCACGCGGTCGATGAAATGGGCGACGCCGATTCCGGGGATGCCCACGGAATTGAGCATGCCGGAGGCCGTCTCCCAGACGCGCGGCGGCGGATTGCCCGCGCGTGCCGCGAGCGTCACGGTTTTATTGACGAGGGCTCCCAACGCGGAGAGGTCGCCGCCTACCAGGGGAGTATCCGTACTCTCAAACGTTCCCGACGCGGGCATGACGGGATTTTTCAGTTTCTTACCGGCTATGACTACTGATAGATCGGACATGGTTCCTCGATATCAGCCAGTTTGAAGAGCGGTCCGTCCTGGCATACAAGAGAATAGCCTCCACCGCTTTTTTTGACGGCACACCCGTGGCAATGCCCGAATCCGCAGGCCATGTAGCTTTCCAGGAACAACCAGACCGGGGCCCGGCCCGAGCGGTCCAGCTCGCGGAGATCGGGCAGGTAGAACGGACCGCCGCCGCAGCTGTAAATGCGGTCCACCTTGGTCTCCCCGGCCAGTCTTTTGAGAATCGTAGACCCGAGGGCCTTTTCCCCGGCGGAGCCGTCGTCCGTGGCCAGAATGAGGCGGTCGGAAAACGCTTCAATCTCGTTTTTCAGGATAAATCGTGCGGCCGTGGCCGCGGAGAGGATGGTATGCGTCGCAATACCGCGTTTTTTCGTTTCTTCCAGGAAGGCCAGCACGGCCGCGGCGCCGCACCCCCGTACGAGCAGCGCCAGGGAGGTACAATTGAAATCCGTGATGGGTTTTCCCAGAGGTCCGGTGATCTCAAGCGTATCCCCGACGCGCAGCGCTTCCAAAAGGCCGGTGGCCCTTCCCACGATCTTGATGATGAGCCGGAACGTACCCGTCCGGGGTGAGGCGGAAACGATGTCGAACGGCCGCGGCAGCAGGGGGTCGCGCCACCCCGGCAGGCGGAGCATGACGAACTGGCCCGGCCGGCTCCGGGCGGCAATAGCCTGGGATGAAAGATCGATGTCCAGGTACCCGACGGGTTGCCGCCGGATGGCGGTGACGGCCGCGGCCTCGGATATGGCGGTGTTATTCAAGTTGGTATCCCGGTATGTTCGCAGTCAGGGTGCGTGTCTCCACCGGCGGCGCGGTTATTTTTCTTCTATGGGAATTATCTTGTCCAGATGGATTTCCCGGAAAAGCAGCCGCAGGCTGGGGGAAATACCGCGGATGGTGACGGTCCCGCCCCGACTGTTCAGGTACTTGAGCAGCTTGAGGATTTTACCGATCCCCGCGCTGGTGATGTTGTTCACGTCCTCCAGGTCAAGCTCAATGGCGAGGATGCCTTCCGTTTCGATCAGTTCCTGGAATTTCTCACTCAACTCCAGTCCTGAGCGCGTGTCGATTTCACCGTGAATGGCAATGCGCGCCTTTTCGCCTTTTTTTTCGACAAATAATTCCATCATTGACTCTTTCTTATCGTCGCTTTTTTCCACGTCCCTATTATAGAAAAGCATTCAGGCTTCGTCAATGGTGGTTTGGACCAGGGTCCGGCGTTGGGGCGGTGAAGATAAAGCCCGCTCGGAGGTGCGGGGTGGGTCCGGGCTTTGTCTTGCATACGCGTTCAAAGTCCATATAATGAATTGGGGGAAAGGGAAACGCGATTCATGCAGGTATTTATCGTATCAGAATCGGCCGAACACGGGGAGGCCATTCGCGTGTCACTTGCTGAACGCTCGGTGGAATCGTCGGTGGTCAATGCCGCCCTGATTGATACCGAGGACCGTTGCATCGTTCTCTTTCTTTCCGTCACCAATGCTCCCGGGCTTCTGTCCGAAATAGAACGACTCGTCACCCGGAACAATATCATCATCGCCGTGGCCGCGCCGAATACCGATCTCCCCTCCCTGCCCGGCGTCCATATGCTCCCCTCCGACATTCGCGACGACATAGTGGCCGGGCTCGTCAATTGCTTCCTGACCTCCCGCGACCGGGAAGCGCACTACCGCTGGATCACCGACGAACTCACCAAGGTCAACCGGTCGCTGGTCGAGGAGACCAAAAGGCTGAAGACGGCGCGGGACGAGCTTGATCAAAAGAATAAAAAGATCAAGGAGGAACTGGCCCTGGCCAATATCATCCAGAACAGTCTGCTCCCCCGCTCCTTTCCCTCGGATGTTCCCCTTAATTTTTCGCATAAGTACATTCCCCATGAATATATCGGGGGCGATTTCTTTGAAATTCTTCCCGTGGACGAGCGGCACCTGGGAATTCTCATCGCCGACGTATGCGGTCACGGCGTGGCTTCCGCCCTCATCACCACCATGCTCAAGAGCGTCTTCCAGCACGCCGCCCGCGGCTGTCTCTCATCAGCCCGTGTGCTCACCCGGCTCAACGTCGAGTTCACCGATTCGATCAGAACCGAA
>CAYQRT010000069.1:0-5090 GCA_964419695.1 uncultured Spirochaetaceae bacterium
CCGCAGGCGCGTTCCGCGGCTTCCACGCACTGGGTGATGAGCGTGGCGATGGTCATGGGGCCCACGCCGCCCGGGACCGGGGTGTAGGCCGAGGCGCGGGGCGCGGCGGACTCCAGGTCCACGTCCCCGATGTTGCCGGGATTATAGCCGGCGTCCAGCACCACCGCCCCTTCCTTGATCCAGTCACCCTGGATAAATCTGGGTTTGCCCACAGCGCCCACCACGATGTCCGCCCGGCGGACCACGTCGGGCAGATTCCGGGTGCGGGAGTGGCAGACGGTGACGGTGGCGTTGCGGTTCAAAAGCAGGGCGGCCATGGGTTTGCCCACGATGGGACTGCGGCCCACCACCACGGCCTCGCGGCCTTCCAAAGGAATTTTATAATGATCCAGCAGTTTCATGATGCCCAGGGGCGTGGCGCAGCCGAAGTACATCTCGTTCATCGCCGTTTTGGCGAAAGAGAGATACGTGACCCCGTCCACGTCTTTGCGGTAGTCGATGGCGTTGAAACAGGCCGGCTCGTCCACGTGCTTGGGTACCGGGTGCTGGAGGAGAATGCCGTGCACGTCCGGATTGGCATTGAGTTTTTCAATGGCGGCGATCACGTCCCCTGTCGTGGACGAGGCCGGCAGCGCGATCCGCTCCGAGCCCATGCCCACCCGGGCACAGCGCCGGCCCTTCATTTTGACGTAGGTAAGGCTGGCCGGGTCGTCGCCCACCAGGATGGTGGCCAGGATCGGCTGGCGTCCGGCCTTGCCGGTCACCGCCGCCACGCGCGGCTTAAGACTTTCGTATATTTCGTCGGACAGGGCGTCGCCGTTTAAAATGATCGCATCGGCCATGGGGGGGTCCTTTCCGGGGGGATGCGGTCAGTATACCGGCCGGAGCGGGGTGATGCAATGCCGGCCGTATGGAAAATCGGCCCGTGAGGGACTATCCTAGTGAATGTATGCGAGCGAGCGTTCCGGCGATCATCGTCTTCTTCTTATCTTTTTCTTCCTGCGTCACCCTGGATTTCCGTTCCGGTCGGGAACAGGGTGCCTTTGTCATGACGCCGCAAGACAGCCGCGTCTTCTGGCGGAAGGCCATGACCCCGGAGACCGCGCGGCGGTACCGGGCCACCAAAAAAGGAACGTTGTGCAATATCTATGTGGGCGACACCCTGCGCCGGTATTTCGGCGCCGACGTGTTCAACAGGATATTCCCCCACGGCGTCAAATCCCCGCACCTGATGATCCGGGAATGGCGGACCAACCCCGCTCTGGAACGTCTCGATCCGGCTCTCTTCAGTCTGGAAGAGATCCAGGCCCTGGCGGACCGGGGGTACCTGATCCTGCTTTCCTATTATTACGCGCGGGGGTCGAGCCACCTGGCCTTTGTCGGGCACTCCCGGCTGACATTATTCACGGTTCCTCAGATCAGGAAGCTGGAGGGTAAAATCGGCTCCGCACTGGACCGGTCGTGGCGTCCGATCGTGGTGCAGGCCGGAACGTACGCCGGGGTGACGTCCATCGCCTACGCCTCCAACGGCTGGTTCACGGCGGCGGTCAACCTCTACCAGGCGGGCACAGTGCGGTTGTATCTGGTCAGACGTTGAATGCCGGCTGAATGGTGAAAAACGTAGCCAGGGGATCAGGGGAACGGGTGCGGCAGGGGTGGGAACCGTAAAAGGGAATGGCTGGCAGGTCTTTTACGATCTATTAATTAATATCTTCTGTCGTTGTTATAGCTGCGGCGGGGTCTGTCCTCGGGCGGACGCGCCTCGTCCACCTTGATGTTGCGGCCGTCGAATTCGGTGCCGTTCAAGGCGTTCTTGGCGGCTTCCGCTTCCTGCTCGCTGGACATCTCCACGAAACCGAAGCCCTTGCCTTCAATGATTTTTACCGAAGAGACCGTGCCGTACTGGCCGAACAATCCCTGCAGTTTTTCGTTGGTCGTCGCGTAATTTAAATTCCCGACGTACAATTTGTTACCTTTCATGTAAACCTCCGTAAGTACTGTTCAATAATAGTTTCTTCCAAGAGAGATTCAAGATAACAAATCCGTCTCGCTTAAAAAAACCTTACTAAACATTTTACCGGCCGTCGAAATCACGGCGTCTTTTTTGGCAACTTTCTGTCATGCTGCCAGCCATTATGCGTGACCCGGAAGACCTCCGGACTCACCTACAGACTATATACTGTTTTATTCTCGAAAACAAGTGGGTTTTTCATGAGTCTGGAAAAAAAAATAAATACGGCGCTTCAGTCCGTCTCCACGGTGTTTCCCCGGTAGGCGAGCCGGACGCGCCCGCCCGGGGCGGGAGAGATGATGAGGGTCTCCAGGAAGTCCGGTACTCCCACGATTTTAAAGCGCAGATCGAAATAATGCTCCAGGAGCAGCATCATGTTCCAGTCGTGGGTAACGTCGATCACCAGGCCTTTTTGGCCGGCCAGTTGTTGCTTGAGGAGATTCAACTCGACCGGGGCGGCCTTGCGCGGGGGTTGGATCCGCTCCTCGGGCAGCTCGCCGTCGAACCAGCGGCAAAGAAAGGATTGCCAACCGTGGGCGACCATGAAGTCATTGACGTAGGCCACGGTGGTCCGGATGAAATCCCCGCCCAGCCACGCCAGCGCCCCGCCGGAGGTGCTCTCCTCTTGTTTATCCCGCAGGCCGCGGGCCATCTCTTCCGCGGTCTGGGCACAACGCCGAACGGGGCTGTGAAAGAAGGTTTTTGCGCTGAAGCGGCCGGCCAGGCGTTTGCCCCTTTGCCGCGCTTCGATCTTGCCCCGGGGAGTGAGCAGGGCCGCGGTGGACGTGGCGAAATCGGTGATTTCATGGCGCCGGGCGTGGCGGCAGAGGAGGATGTGGGTCTGGGTCTGGTCGAGCGTGTCGTACAACGTGAAATCCATGCGCGTCCCCGGGCGGCCGGGCCGCGAACGGCCCGATCCGTCATTGGGTATTGTTTGCCCGGAATTGTCAATCCTCGCCGATCAGGGATGCGCCTGCGGGGTGCCTGGCTGACGGAAAGCATCCCGCCGCAACTTGATTGAATCGACCGCTTTTTGTACTCTCTTTCTATATATAATGTAGGGGAAAGACTCACTCACAAGATTCTTCCGGGTGGGGCGCGTCCAGCCCGACCCGGAGGGAACGGCCGCGGGGCGACGGCCCGCGCGGCAGGAAGAATGTATTCAGCCGACGAATGAAATACTGCGCCGACCTGCATATCCACTCCTCCTTCTCACGCAGCACCAGCCGGTCGCTGTCCGTGGAAGAGCTGGCCGCCTGGGCCCGGATCAAGGGCGTCAACCTGGTGGGCTCGGGCGATTTTACCCATCCCCAATGGCGGGCAGTGCTCAGGGAGAAGCTGGTCCCGGACGGGCGGGGTTTTTTCGCTCTGCGTGATCCTGAAGCGGCCCTGGCGGCCGTACCCCAAGGGTTTCGCACCAGGGACATACCCCTGCGTTTCTGCCTGTCGGCGGAGATCAGCTCCATCTATAAAAAGAACGGCGCCACCCGCAAAGTGCACTCGCTCATTTTCGCGCCGGATCTGGAGCGCGCCGATAAGATCAGCCGCAAGCTGGCCGCCGTCGGCAACATCGCCTCCGACGGCCGGCCCATCCTGGGCCTCGATCCCAAACACCTGGTGGAGATCGTCAAGGATGTCTCTCCCGCGTGCGAGTACGTGCCCGCCCACGTCTGGACGCCCTGGTTTTCCGTGTTCGGCGCCCATTCCGGCTTCGACAGCCTGGAGGAATGCTATGAGGACATGACCGGCGAGATCTTCGCCCTGGAGACGGGACTTTCCTCCGACCCGCTCATGAACTGGCGCCTCTCGGCGCTGGACCGCTACACGCTCATCTCCAACTCGGACGCCCATTCCGCGGCCAAGCTCATGCGCGAGGCCACGCTGTTCGACACCGAGTTCACCTACGACGCGATGTTCGCGGCCCTGAAGACGCGGCGGGGTTTTGCAGGCACGATCGAGTTTTTTCCGGCCGAGGGCAAATACCATTTTGACGGACACCGCAAATGCAATGTGGTGGTGTCGCCGGAAACGGGGGGCGGACGCTCGCGCTGTCCGGTCTGCGGCAAGCCCCTCACCATCGGGGTCATGCACCGCGTGCTGGAACTGGCGGATCGTCCGGAGGGACGGCGGCCGGAGGGCCATCCCGACTTTCTCTACGCCATTCCCCTGCCCGAGATCATTTCCGAGTTGACCGGCACGGGTCCGGCCTCCCGGGCGGTGCAGGAGCGTTACCGCCGGGCGGTCAGCGCGGCGGGGAACGAGCGCACGCTCCTCTTCCATATGTCGAGCCAAGACATAGGCGCCAAGACCGACCGCTGGCTGGCCCTGGCCGTGGAACGGCTGCGGCGGCGACAGGTACGCGAACGTCCCGGGTACGACGGCGAGTTCGGCGTGATCCGCGTGTTCGAGGAGGGCGAACTGGAGCGCCTGCGCGGCCAGGCCGAACTCTGGAACCTCTCCTCCGCGCCCCGCGGCCTGACCCGGCGCCACCAGGACTTGTTCCGGGAGGAGGCCGCCCCGGCCGCGCCTCCTCCCGCCCCCGCTTCTCCGGCGGACACCCCGGACCGCTTGAACGACGAACAACAGGCGGTCTGTCGGGCGGGAATGGGCGCCACCCTGGTGCTGGCCGGTCCGGGCACGGGCAAGACGCGCACCATGGCCGCCTGGATCGCGGAGCGGATCGAGTCCGGAGAGGCGGAGCCGCGCGCGGTCTGCGCCTTCACCTTCACCAACAAGGCCCGGGACGAACTGGCCGCGCGCCTGGAGGCCCGCCTGGGTGAAGTGTTCCGGGCCGTGACCGTGGCCACCTTCCATTCGTTCTGCTTCGACATCATCTCCGACTGGTATCCGGAGGTGAAGGGCATCTACGACGAAAGCGGCCGGCGCGCGCTGCTTAAATTCATCTATCCCAAGATCACCCCCGCGGAGACCGAGGCGCTTTCGCGCCGCCTGGAGCGCTACCTGGACGGAACCGGCGGGGAAACGGCTCCGGATGGAAACAAGGCCGCCCCCGGCCTGGACGAAGCCGCTCTCGGCCTGGACGAGGCCGCTCTCGGCCTGGACGAGGCCGCCGTTGCCT
>CAYQRT010000069.1:5190-11693 GCA_964419695.1 uncultured Spirochaetaceae bacterium
GCCGCTCTCGGCCTGGACGAGGCCGCTCTCGGCCTGGACGAGGCCGCCGTTGCCTACCAAAAGGCCCTGAAAAGCGTGCGCGGTGTGGACGTGGCCGGTCTGATCAGCGCCGCGGTCCTGATGTTCGACGAGCGGCCGGAGATTCTCGAACTCTACCGCCGGCGCTTCCGGGTGATTGCGGTGGATGAATTCCAGGACATCAACCGCACCCAGTACGGTTTTTTATGCCGGCTGATCGGTCCGGGACACACGGCCGGGGAACCGTCCGCCCCCGGCAAAAGCGTGCTGGTCATAGGCGATCCGGACCAGGCAGTCTACGGGTTCCGGGGCGGCGATGCTTCGCTCTTCTTCCGGTTTCAGAACGATTACCAGGCGCGGTACTTCTCCCTCTCCCGCAACTACCGGTCCACGGGAGTGATCGTGGGCGCGGCGCGGGACCTGGCGGCCCGCAATGCCCTGAAGAGCGGCCTGCGGCTGGTTCCCCGGAGTCCGGGCGGAGACAAAATACTCGTGACGGCCTACCGTGACCAGCAGGCCGAGGCCGAAGGCGTGGCCGCGCTCATTCATCACCTGGTGGGCGGCGTGGAACTGCACACCCAGGACTCGGCGGCCGGCGGCGGCCGCTTCTCCTTCGGTGACATTGCGGTGCTGGCCCGGACCCACCGCGCCCTGGAGCCGTGCCTCCGGGCCTTGGCCCGGCACAATATTCCGGCCGTCTTTCGCGCCGGCCGCAGTCTCCTGTCCGAGCCGCCCTACAGCCTGCTGGTGGAGGCCTTCCGCTATCTGGTGAACCGGGAAGACGTGGTGGCTTTCCAGAACATCGTCACCAGTTTCCTGCCCGGATTTACGCGCGAGGCATTGGCCGCGGTCATCAGCGCCTTTCGCGAGGCGGCCGGCGATCCGGAAGGCCTGACCGCGGCGGAAACGGTACGGCAGACACTCTCCGGCGTGGAACGCGGGGCCCTGGAGGCCCTGTTCCGCTTCCTGGAGTTCGTGGAGGCGGAGATTGAAGCGCAGGGCGTGGGCAAGGGCGTCTTCTTACTCCTGGAAAAGATTCTGGGCGCGGAACCGGGCGGCGGTGAGGCCAAGATCGACTGCCAGGCGTTGGTGGAGATGGCCGCGGGGTACGGCAATGACCTGGGACGTTTTGTGCGGGAGGTACTCCTCTCCCGGAAGGAAGCGGATTTCGGCTACCCGGTGGAGCGGGTATCCTGTCTCACTTTCCACGCGGCCAAGGGTCTGGAGTTTCCCGTGGTCATCATCGCGGCGGCCGAGGAGGGGATCACGCCCCATCAAAAATCAGGCGCCGATATTGATGAGGAGCGGCGGCTTTTCTACGTGGCCCTCACCCGCGCCGGGGACAAGGCGTGCATCACCCACGCCGGCCGGCGCGAGTTTTACGGCCAGGAGAGGATACAAAAACCGTCGCGTTTCATTGAGGAAATACCGGTTGAGTACCGGGAGAGGAGCGAGACCAAGCCCGACAAACGGACGTATTCACAGCCGGCGCTTTTTTAGGGCCGGGATTCAGACGGTCTTGGCGTTGTCCGCGCAGGGGGCCACGTCCACGAACATGAAGAGTTCCGACTGGATCCAGAGAAAATTCTTGTTCTCGGAGGGGATCAGGAAGCGGGCGGATTCGGTTTCGCCGCCGTCCTTGTTGAAGATGGTCACTTTTTCCACGGCCAGGACCGGGTAGAGTTTGTCTTTTTTGAAGAGTTTGGCCATTTTCAGGTAGTTGGAGGACATATGGGGGAAGAAGTCCTTGAAGGCCTTCTCCAAATCGTCCTTGATTTTGACATAGAAAATATTGGTTTGCATGGTCTTCCCCCCTTGGGTGGCATCATCGCGCGGCATGATTCATTTTAATCCAAATCAGTGGCGGATGCAAATCCTTTTCATTTTTATTGCGAAACGCAAGAGTCATCAATTATAATGTTAGTGAAAGGACAGGCGAGGCGTAGATGAGCGACAAAACGGCACGGTATTTGAAGATTCTGGATATTGAATTGCAGGATTTGGTGGCGGACATCGATCTGCGGATCCAGACCCAGCAAACCAGGAAGGCCCGCGGCGATCTCAGCGAATATGTATTCAAGGAAAACATCGCCCTGCTCACCAGCGAGCGGCACGCCCTTGATTATTTCATCCGGGAACTGGAACGGCTGGATTCCGCTACCTTCCAGGACGTTCGCGAGCTCGAGGCTGCTATCGAGAAAAAATTCATTTCCTTCCTGGTGGAACACGAATTCCCCCACGCCATCGAGAGTTTTGTCACGCGGAAAATGAGAAAGATCCTGCAATTTTGCCAATGCGACTGAGTGGGGACCGGTGATCCCCGGCCCGAGCGGGACACCAAGGTGCATGAAAACAGGCGTTTTTCAGGAGTAGAGCGTCCGTCAGGCTTGCCTGATGATAGAAAAACATGTATATATACTTCATAACTGATGGTTTTACATTTCATTCTCCGAGGGCATATTGTATACTGGTATGGTGTGATGAAATAGAAAACCAGGATTATCGGGAATGCCGAAAGGTTATTGCTTTTCGGCGTAACGGACAACGCCAATTACACCACCGGGAAACACATCTCCGCCAGGAACGCAGACACGAGTTCCCTCGTATGTTTTTTTCCGGAAAAGAGGACGGTCATGGAAGCCCATCTGCAGGAATTGCTGGACAAAATCAGGGACGAAGGGGTGAAGGAGGCGGATCGTAAAGCCGAGCTCATCGTCAAGGAGGCCGAGGACAAGGCGGCCGGCCTTATATCCCGGGCCCGGGCCGAGGCGGAAAAGATCGCCGCGGAATCCGAACGGAACACCGCCCAGGCGGTGGCGCGCGGAGAAGAGGCCCTGAAGCAGGCCGGCCGCGACCTGCTGCTCAAGCTGCGCGAGCGGGTGTCCCGTCTGTTCGACGACCTGCTGCGGCGGGAACTGCGGACCGCTTTGGACGGGAACCTGCTGCCGGACCTGGCCGGCCAGGCGGTGACCGCCTTCAACGCCGCGGACAAGAAAGGTGTTGAACTGCAGGTGGCGGCCAAGGACGCGGAACGACTGGAGAAACACCTGCGCGCCGCGCTCTCCGCCGAACTGGCCAAAGGCCTGGTCATTACTCCGGTGGAATCGATCGATGCCGGATTCCGCATCGGCGAGAAGGATGGGACCGTCTATCATGATATTACGGATGCGGGCCTGGCCGAGATCCTGGGCGCCTTCGTCAATCCGCGTCTGGCGGAAATCCTGCGGGAGGCGGCCGGCCTCAAGGGCGGGAATCCGTGAGACTTTCCTATTATATCGTGTCCATGCTTCCCGCGCTGCAACTCAATGAAACACCACGGATATCGCACGCGGAGTTCCTGCAGGCGGCCGAGCGGCTCCTGGAGGAGGGCGACTATAAGACTCTGGAGAAGGCCCGGCTTGCCAACCTGTCTGTGGAGGCGGGCGGTAATCCCGTCTTCATCCGGTACCAGTTGTGGGAGAGCGATCTGCGCAACCGGCTCGTCTCGTGGCGCGACGCGGCCCGCCAGGGCGAACAACGGCCGGACCGGCCGGCCGAACCGAGTCTGGAGACTATACGCGCCTCGCGGGCGGCGGCGGAGGCGGCCGATCCCTGGCAGGGTGAGGCGGTGCAAAACCGGGCCCGGTGGGAATTCCTCTCCTCCCTGGAAACGGGACATCAATTCGACATTGAGTATCTCATCATATACGCACTGAAGCTTCAGGTTCTGGAACGCATCGCCGCCATGTCGCCCACGGCGGGAGGCGAGGCCTTCCAAAATCTGGAGGAGGACCTGCACCGGGAGCTGTTGGAGAAAATGGTGGAGGCCGAAGGGGGCATCAAGATACCGTAACGGTATCCTGGTGTGGCTACGACCGCGGACCCGGCCGGGAGATGCCGGGACGGAGGCCTACTCAAGGGGAGTTTGATTGACTATGGAAACGAAAAAGGGAACCGTCATCGGCGTCAATGGCAACATGGTGAGCGTCCGGTACACGGGTGACGTGATGATGAACGAGGTCGGCTATGTAAGGATAGGCGACCAGAAACTGAAGTCCGAGGTGATCCGGGTACGCGGCCGCGTGGCCGAATTGCAGGTCTTTGAACGGACCCGGGACATCGGTATCGGGGACGAACTGGAGTTCTCCTCCGATCTGCTGGCCGTGGAACTGGGGCCCGGACTCCTGGGCCAGGTGTTTGACGGATTGCAGAACCCGCTCCCCGAGCTGGCGGCGCAGTGCGGCTTTTTTCTGGAACGCGGCGTGTATCTGAACGCCCTGCCGGAGCGGCTGAAATTCGAGTTCACCCCCGCGGTCGCCCGGGGCGACACGGTCAAGCGGGCCGTGACCCTGGGCACCGTACCCGAGGGCATCTTCACCCACCGCGTCATGGTGCCCTTCAATTTCTATGATACCTACACGGTGGAATGGATCGCGGACAAGGGAGTGCACTCGATCCGCGATACGGTGGCCAAACTGAAGGATTCCCGCGGCAACGTGCTGCCCGTGACCATGGTTTTTTCCTGGCCGGTCAAACGGCCCATCGACGTCTACCGCGAGCGGCTCAAGCCGACCGAGCCCCTGATTACCAGGGTGCGCATCGTGGATACCCTCTTCCCCGTGGCGCGCGGCGGCACGTACTGCGTGCCCGGTCCCTTCGGCGCGGGCAAGACGGTCCTCCAGCAGATCACCAGCCGCCACGCCGAAGTGGACGTGGTGGTCATCACCGCCTGCGGCGAACGCGCCGGAGAAGTGGTGGAGACCCTGCGCGAGTTCCCGGAACTGATCGACCCGCGCACGGGCAAATCGCTCATGGAGCGGACGGTCATCATCTGCAACACCAGTTCCATGCCCGTGGCCGCGCGCGACGCCTCGGTCTATACGGGCGTGACCATCGCCGAGTACTACCGGCAGATGGGCCTCAATGTCATCCTCCTGGCCGACTCCACCTCCCGCTGGGCCCAGGCCATGCGCGAGATGTCCGGCCGCCTGGAGGAGATCCCGGGAGAGGAAGCCTTCCCCGCCTACCTGGAGTCGGTCATCGCCTCGTTCTACGAGCGCGCCGGAATGGTGAAGCTGTACGACGGCGGCTTGGGCTCGGTCACCATCGGCGGCACGGTGAGCCCGGCCGGCGGCAACTTCGAGGAGCCGGTCACCCAGAGCACGCTCAAGGTGGTGGGCGCCTTCCACGGCCTGTCGCGCGAGCGCTCGGACGCCCGCCGCTACCCCGCCATCAACCCGCTCGAGAGCTGGAGCAAGTACTCCGGCCCGGTGGCGCCCCGCAAGGTGGCGGCCGTCAAGGACATCCTGGTCCGCGGCAATGACGTGCTCCAGATGATGAAGGTGGTGGGCGAGGAGGGCACGAGCCTCGACGATTACATCACCTACCTCAAGAGCGAATTCTTCGACGCGGTTTACCTCCAGCAAAACGCCTTCGACCCGGTGGACGCGGCCACGGGGGCCGATCGCCAGCGGCGCATGTTCGACGTGCTCCTGGCCGTGCTCCTGGCTGATTTCGACGTGGCGGACAAGGAGAAGGCGCGCGTTCTCCTGAACCAGCTCAGGCAGAAGTTCCTCGACTGGAACGGCCGCGAGTGGAACTCGAAGGAATTCGCCGCCGAGGAAGCCGACATCCTCGCGGGGGTGCGCGCCGCGGCGCGCGATCAGGACGGGGCGGTCGAGGCGAAAATCAAGAAACTCGAAGGGTGACGGAAAACGTATGCGGAAAATCTACAGTAAAATCGAACAAATCGCGGGAAACGTCATCACGGTCAAGGCCGAGGGCATAAAGTACGGCGAGTTGGCCGAGGTCGCCTCACGCCACGGCTCGACCCTGGCCGAGGTCATCCGTCTGCAGGACGAGAACGTCTTCCTACAGGCCTTCTCCGGGAGCCGGGGCATCTCCACCGGGGACGAGGTCCGCTTTCTGGGCCGGCCCATGCAGGTCTCATTTTCCGAGAACCTCCTCGGCCGCATCTTCACCGGCGGCGGCGTCCCGCGCGACTCCGGGCCTTCGCTCACCGACAATATGATCGAAATCGGCGGGCCGGCGGTCAACCCGGCCAAACGCATCATCCCGCGGAACATGATCCGCACCGGCATTCCCATGATCGACGTGTTCAACTCGCTCGTCGTGTCGCAGAAACTCCCGATCTTCTCCGTCTCCGGGGAGCCCTACAACCAGGTCATGGCGCGCATCGCCATGCAGGCCGAGGTCGACGTCATCGTCCTGGGCGGCTGCGGCCTCAAGTACGACGACTACCTCTACTTCAAGGAAACCCTCGAGGAGGGCGGGGCCCTCTCCCGCTCGATCCTCTTCATCCACACCGCCGCCGACCCCGTGGTCGAGTGCCTGCAGGTGCCCGACCTGTGCCTGGCCGTGGCCGAGAACTTCGGTCTGCAGGGCAAGCGCGTGCTCGTCCTCCTCACGGACATGACCAACTTCGCGGACGCGCTCAAGGAGATCGCCATCACCATGGAGCAGGTGCCCAGTAACCGCGGCTACCC
>CAYQRT010000070.1:0-11587 GCA_964419695.1 uncultured Spirochaetaceae bacterium
GTCAAGCGGATCGCGGCCCCCACCGCGAACGGCGCCTATGTGGATGTCACCGGAAGCATCCTGCAGGGCGAGGGGGGCGCCGCCGAGACGGTCTTGGGTTGGCGCGAATCGAACGGCACCTACTACCTGCACATGGCCGATACCGCCCGCAAAATGGGCATCGACCTGAATCAGCCTGATTATGGCGACTTTGAGGACACTACGAGGGAATATCTGGCCGATTACCCGGAAACAAATGTGATTATCTGGTCCTGGTGCGCGGGCGTCAGCCATGCCACGGAAACCGATATAGCCGATCTATATTTGGCGCTCATGTCCCAACTCGAGGCCGCCTATCCCGATATTCACTTCGTCTACATGACCGGCCACCTGGATGGAACCGGCCTGACGGGCAACCTCCACCAGCGCAACGAACAGATCCGAGCCTACTGCCGGACCAATGGCAAATGGCTTTACGACTTCGCCGACATAGAATCTTACGATCCGGACGGCAATGAATACCTGTCGCGCTACGCCAACGACGGCTGTTGTTACGATGCCGACGGTCTGAACGGGTTGGAAACGGACGATAACGATCCCACCATCCCCCTGAACGGCGACCGTAACTGGGCGGTCGACTGGCAGGATGCGCACACCGTGGACGTGGACTGGTACGACTGCGGGGCCGCGCACAGCGTGTCCCTCAACGCCAACCGCAAAGCGTACGCGGCCTGGTGGCTCTGGGCCCGGCTGGCCGGGTGGAACTGACGGTTTATTATTGAAAGAAACCGTTCAGAACCGCCGCGGCGGACCGCGGACATGTAAAGATGTGACGTTTGATTTGCTTCAAAACAGGCGCACATCCATCCATAACCAGGGGCTTCCCGGAAAAGTGGCGCTTGTTCCGGGGTCCGGCATTTTATACCAAAAGGAGGATAGGTAATAAAAGTGCGCCGCACTATACTCTTTTGTGTAATGCTCTTGATCAGTACGGGCCTGTTTGCCGCCGAACCGAAACCCGGCGTGCACAAGCAGAGCGTGGGAATGGTCTTTCAGGTGCAAGCCCTGACCGGGCCGGTCGCCAACGTGACCATGTACGAACCCCTGGTGGGACCGGTGGTCACCGGGGTGGGCATCCGCTTCTGGATTCTGGAGGAGGTGGTGCTGCGCGCGATCGTGTTCTTCAACCTCGATTACGCGTCGGCCACCGACGAAACCACCATCCAGGCCGGATTGTCGCTGGGAGCGCAGTACCACTTCGTCAAGGGAGTGGTCTCCCCCTACGCCGGGGTGCTGGGGGGCGCGGAGATCCTCTCCAGTCCGCTGACCACCGGCGCCGACTGGCACGTGGGGGCCGTGGTCGGGGTGGAGTTGAGCCCTTGGCCTTTTCTCGCGGTCTTTCTTGAGTACTCGCTGATGGCCACGTTCCAGGAAGCGGGCACCGAAGTTGATCTTGGCTTCAATCACGCGCCGACTCTCGGCGTGATTATTTATCTAAACTAGATGGAGGAAACGTATGGGACAGTATTTCGATCAGATTCCCGCCGCCCTGCAGAACCACGTGAAAGGGCTGGTCAAGTCCGTGAAGGTGGACGAGGGTACGGACGCCTTGGAAATGGTTTCCCAGGCCTGGCTTGAAAAGAAAGCGGTGTTCGAGGACAAGATCGGCGCCATGAACATGGAGGAAGTCAACGATCTTTCCGCCGACGACGCCAAGGGCGCCCTGGCGCTCACCTACTCCGGGTCCCTGGTGAACATCGGCCCGCTGGTGGACGGCGTGCGCACGGTGAAATATTCGAGCATCGGCTTCCGGACCAACACCCCGGAAAGCGCCGAAAGCGAAAAATCCAAGCTCACGGGCGACGCGGCCGTGGACAGCATCATCAGCTTCGAGGGCGGTCCGGTCAAAAGCACGTCGCAGATCTTCAAGATCGCGGTCTGCAAGGACGAAGACCTCTCCCCCGAGGAGGAACACCAGACCATCTTCGACACGGCCACCATGATCGAAGAGGAGTTCATCGAAGTCAACAAGAACATGCTGGATGAATAATCCTTACGCGTATTGTGATCGTGTGAACGTGTGACAACGGACCATTACTTCATGGACGACAGTATAGCGGGCGGCGGGCGGCTTCCGGTCAACGGGGCCGCCGCTGCCGCTCCTTTGAAGCGACTGATAGAAATTTTCAAAAGGACCCAACCCCCGCCCGCGGACGACTACCTGCTCCTCCTGGACGCGGCGGAACAGGTCCTGGAGTACGAGGACGAACGCGTCCGCCCGCGGGACGCGCACGGCCGGCCCGGGGGCATTCTCTGCCTCTTCCCCGACATCCCGACCGTGATCGTCCCCGACATCCACGCCCGGCAGGACCTGATTTTAAGCATCATGCTCGCCCCGCTGGGCGGGACCACCACGACCCTGGACGGGCTGGCCCAAAGCCAATTGCAGGTGGTCTGCCTGGGTGACGGCTTTCACGCCGAGGGCCGCCGCGCCGCGCGCTGGCAGCAGGCCCTGGCCGAGTTCCAGGGCGAGTACCAGAAGCACAAGCACATGGACGACGAAATGCGGGAGAGCATGGGCGTGATGGAGATGGTCATGGAGCTGAAACGGGCCTTTCCCCTCCATTTCCATTTCCTGAAAGGGAATCACGAGAACATCAGCAATGAAAACGGCGGGGGCAACTTCCCGTTCCGCAAGTACGCGTACGAGGGGGCCATGGTGCTCGACTACGTCCGCCGCTTCTACGGGGACGACTTCCTGCGCATGTACTATAATTTTGAAAAGAGCCTCCCGCTGTTGGCCATCGGGAGCAATTTTTTGATTTCGCACGCCGAACCCAAGAAGTTTTACAACACGGAGAGCGTGCTCAACTACCATTCGCGCCCGGCGGTCGTAGCCGGCCTCACCTGGACCGACAACGACGAAGCCGAAAAAACGAGCGTCCGGCGGATGATCGAACACTATCTGCCGGAGGAGGTCTGGGCGGAAGCGCGGTACTTCGGCGGTCACCGGCCGGTGAGCGGGAAGTACAACGCCCGCGCCGCGGGGCTCTACCTCCAGATTCACAATCCGCAGAAATTCCAGGTCGCCTGCTGTTACCCCGATCACGTGATAGACGGGGACACCTGCGTCGTTGACATCGAGAACGTCACGCGCCATCTGGGCTGACCGGGAGCCCGCGTCCTCTACCCGGAAGGAGTACGTATGTCTGACGCCAAAATGATCGACAAGTATCGCATCATCAGCGTTGTCGGCGAAGGCGGCATGGGCAAGGTCTACCGCGCCTCCCATCCCACCCTGAAAAGGGACATCATCATCAAGCGGTTGAGCATCAGTTCCAAGAAGATCCTCTCCGAACGCTTCCGGCGCGAGGCGCAGATCATGATGGATTGCCACCATGAAAGCATCGTGAGCGTCTACGACCACTTCAAGCACGGCACGTCCTACTATATAGCGATGGAGTTCGTGGACGGCGTGGCCATGGACGAGCTCATCGAGCGGAAGAAAAAGATACCGCCCCTGGCCGCGGCCCTCATCTTCCGCGAGATCTGCAAGGGCCTCAAGTACGCCCACGACAAGGGCGTCATCCACCGCGACATCAAGCCGTCCAACGTGCTCATCTCCAAGACCGGCGAGGTCAAGCTCTTCGACTTCGGCATCGCCATGCTCGAGGAGGATGAAACCGAAAAGGACCTCACCAAGACCGGCATGATGATGGGCACACCCTCCTACATGTCCCCCGAGCAGCTGGCGGACGCCAAGCGCGTGGACAAGCGCTCGGACATCTACTCCATGGGCATCATGCTCTACCAGATGCTCACCGGCAAGAAGGCCTTTCCGGGCAATTTCAGCGCGGACACCATCCGGCGCATCTCCAAGGGCATCTACGAAAAACCGCGCAAGTCGGTCCCCGGCCTGCCGCGCTTCTTTGAGCAGATCCTCAAGAAGTGCATGCACCACCGGACCAAAAAGCGCTACCGCGATCTGGAGCCCGTCATCCACAAGCTGACGCGCCACCTCGCCCGGTGGAAGTCACAGGAAGACATCCATACCGCCATCAAGACCTTCCTCCACACCCACCCGGAGAAGGACAACTCCTTCGACAAGATCCCCCGCTCCAAGCGCTCCCGCTTCGGCGTGTTCCTGACCGCCGCCGCCCTGGCCGTGCTGGGCTTCATCGGCGCGCTCTTTTTACCCTATACGCCCCTGCCGGGCGCCTACTGGGAGACCGTGGCCGCCCGCGACCGGGGCAGCCTGGAGATCCGGGTCTCCGTGCCGCGCACCTACTTCAAGGACGCCGGGGAGGTGTACACCCGGGCCGTGCTCACCCGCCGCGTGCCGCCCGTGGGCAAGAAGGCTTCGCCCCCGGAGATCACCACCTACCGCCTTTCGCCCCCGCCGGCGCTGTTCACCTTCATCAAATCCATCTTCGAAAAACCGGACAAGAAGCCGGTCATCCTCACCACCAACACGCTCTACCTGCCGGCCGGCGATTACACGCTCGAACTGACCGTGGAGCAGTACAAATACTTCTCCGCGTTCTACCTGAACCCGCTCACGGTGCAGAAGCAGATCCCGGACAGTCCGGAGAAGAAAAAGATTATCGACTTCCCGGTGAGCGTCTCGCCGGTGGAGCAGATCCCCGTGTACCACACGGTGCGCGACGCGGTCACCAAGGCCAACATCACCGGCGCGGCCAAGATCTACTTCCGCGGTTCCGGCGGCTGGACCGACTGGAAATACGCCAATGGCACCCTGCCCCGCGGGCGCAAGCAGTATTTCCGCTACGACGCGCCCAACTACGGCGCGCGCCAGATAGAAGTGCCCCTGTCGCGGGAGATGGAGTCGCTCAAACTGGAAGTGGAGCTGCAGAAGGACCCGGGCCGGGTGATCCTGATGTGCAACTCGGACCAGCTGGAGATCCTCTTCGACAACCGCAAGGAGTATTACGGCGGCGGCCGGACCAAGAGCTTCATCCAGTTCGGACACACCAAGAAGGGCGAAAAAACGTTCTTTCTGGACGAGGCCGATTACGTGCTCACGGTCAAGAAGGACAATAAAATCATCAACAACTATCCGTTCAGTCTCCGCTCGGGCGCGATTGTGCGCCTGACGGTCACCTACAACGAGAAAAGTAAAAAAATTACGGTTTCGCGGTAACGCGAAGGGAGGTAAGCATGTCAAGAGCGGCGAGAATCACTTTTTACGCGCTGATCGGCGTCTGCGGCGGGCTTCTGGCCTGGCCCGTCACCGAACTGCCCATTTATTTTCAGGGAAGCCTTTATTCCCAGTTTCTCTTAAGCCTGGTGCTCGGGGCGGTCTTCGGGCTGCTCGTGGGAGGCGTCTTCGGCACCAGTGAGGGCATCATCCAAAAATCGGCCAAGAAGGTTTTTTCCGGCCTCTTCACCGGCCTCTTAGTGGGGGCCGTGGGCGGCGTGCTCGGTTTTCTGACCGGGCAGCTGGTGACCAACCTGATCGGCCCGGGATTGAGCGGCTCCACCATCACCAGCATTAAGGGCCTGGCCTATCCGGCGGTCAAGGCCATCGGCTGGGCGGCCCTGGGTATGTTCATCGGTATTGTGGAGGGCGTACGCACCAAGTCCTTCGCCAAGATCCGCAACGGATTAATCGGCGGCCTGTTGGGCGGCTTTGTGGGCGGGTTCGTCTTTGAAACCCTCATCCGCATGCCGGCCTTCATGAGCTTTCCGGCCCTGCCCCGGGTCATCGGCTACGTCATTCTGGGCCTGTTCATCGGCCTCTTCTACGGCCTGGTGGAAAGCCGCATGGCCAAGGCCACCCTGCTGGCACTGAACGGTCCGTCCAAGGGACAGGAGATCCTGGTCACCCAGGCCGCCATGAGCATCGGCGGCGGCGACGACGCGGACATGACCATCGCCGGGTACACGCAGGTGGCCCCGGAACACGCGGTCATCCGCCGCCAGAAGGGGGAGATCATCCTGCAGGATAAGAACTCCAAGGCCGGCACGTTCGTCAATGACAAGAAGATTACACAGACGATCGTGGGCGACGGCGACGTGATCCGCATCGGGGACGCGCAGTTCCTGATGAAGAAGAAATAAGGCCCGGAAAGAGGAGGTAAAAAGATGATGAAACGAACGATGCTTTTATCGATAATCCTGGTCCTCGCGGCCGGGCTGTGCTTCGCCGACTCGGTGGTCGTGTCCCAGGTGGACAACACGGGCCTGCTCACGTCCCAGAAGATCCGCGTGTACGTGAGCGCCACCAACGCGCGCGGCACTTCCATCTCCGGACTGCAGAAGTCCGACTTCACGATCTACGAGACCCCCGAGGGCTCAAAGGAAAAGATCAAGCGCGAGATCATAGACTTTATCAGCGGCGCCAACGTCAACGAGGGCGTCAGCATGCTCTTTCTTATAGACAATTCGGACTCGATGTACACCGACATCGGCGGGCGCGCCACCAAAAACCAAAACGCCTGGCGCATGACCTACGCCAAGAAGGCGATCGACGACCTGCTTCCCAACATCAAGAACCCGTCCGACCGCCTGGCCCTGCTCTCATTCAACTCCAGGACCGACACCGACATCTCGCTCACCGACGACAAGGCGACCATCAAGCAGGCGCTGGCCGACATCGAACGCCCGCAGGGCGACGAACGGTTCACCGAACTGCATGAATCGCTCTATTACGCGATCACCAAGATGAGCGACGTGCGCGGCCGCAAAGTGATCATCCTCCTCTCCGACGGAGAGGACTACCCGCCGCCCGCGGACAAGATCAACCCCCAGTTCGCGGAGCGCAAGGGCCTGCCCGCCGCCCTGGACCTGGCCCAGCGCGAGGGCATTTCGATCTTCACCATCGGCATCGGGGACGGCGGCTTCAACACCAAGCTGAAGAACATCTCCAATGAAACCGGCGGCAACTATTACAACGCGCGGAATCTGAACCAGCTCAATGGCATCTATTCCGATATCCAGAACCGGGTCTTGAGCGAATACCTCATGACCTACTACGCGGGCATGGAACCGGCGGACCGCAAGCGCGTCACCGTGGAACTGAAGCGCGGCGGTACGGCCCTCACCGGCACCCGCTCCTACTTCGCGGCCACCCTTTTCGGCAAGCCGCAGGACCCGCTCGCGATATGGATCTTCGCCTTCATCCTCCTGGCCCTGCTTCTCCTCTTCCTCCTCTGGAAGTTGAAACCGCAGAACAGGAAGGCGGTGGCCTCCCTGGAGGTGCTGTCCGTGGAAGGACATAAAACGCGCATCCAGCCGGTGACCATCATGGAGAGCCAGCACGAGGTGACCATCTCCGGCGACGCGGACGCGGACCTCACCATCTCCGGTGACACCAAGTTGAAGAACTCGGAAATCAAGCTGTTTAAGGAAGGCGAAGACTACACGCTCATGAGCTCCCAGGGCGACATCAAGGTCAACAACCAGGCGGTCAAGGCCAAGAAGCTCCGCTCCGGCGACCTGATCACCGTGGGCAACACCACCATCGTCTTTGACGGCGGCGCCCTGAAGAAGGACCCGACCGTGCTCATGGAGAAGACCAAGACGTCGCGCCTTAAATCCGACACAAAATCCGGTAAAAAACGCCGGTAACCGCGTCCTCCGTCCGGGCGGCCGCGCCCGGCGGATATAGCTGAACCAAAAAAAAGCCGCCGTTCCCATAAGGGACGGCGGCCTTTTATTTCGACTCCGGCCGGATCGATCAGTCGGGCGCCTTGACCGTTCCGTCGTTGGGGTCGGCCACGGGCGCGTCGTCCTCCTGGAGGTGCTCCAGGGCCTCTTTAAAGTCTTCGGGCAGGGAAGCGCGGTACTCCTCGTAGTCCGCTTTGGACCAGGTAAACTTGAACTCGGTCCCCCCCACCTGGATAATATCGCCATGGCGCAGGTTGCGCTGCACGTAGATGACGCCGTTCACCTTCACCTTGTTGAGGCTCCCCAGGTCAATGACCGTAAAGTGGCCGGTGCGGTAGCGGAAGACCACCTGGCAGTGCTTGGCGGACGCGTACTGGTCGGCCAGCTTGACGTCGCAGCCGTCGCCCCGGCCGATGGTGATGGTTTTGGTCTTGACGGGAATGATCTTGCCCGCGTCCTCCCCCTTGATGATTTCCAGGGTCACGTTCCTGGGAAGGATGATGTCCTCTTCTCTCAGCATGCCATAATCTCCTCTCAACGTGATTAATGCCGGTGGTCGGGCGACCACGGGTCAGTATCTCATACCGGGCGGCATTGTTCAAGATTAAACGCGCCGGGCGCCGTCCGGCATGGGTTCGGTTGACACTCGAATTCGCATTGAGTACTATTATATCGAATGCGTATGAAGGAAAAACCCCTGAAAGTCATCACCCTGGGTGACGAAAAACTGCATGAGAAATCCCTGGCGGTAACCACGTTTGACGACGACCTGTCCGTTTTTCTGGAGCAGATGTTCCAGACGCTGGCGGCCAAGAAGGGCCTGGGCCTGGCCGCCGTTCAGGTGGGACGACTGCTGCGGGTTTTCATCACCCACGTTCCCGAGGATGGGCCGCGGGTGTTCTGCAACCCCGAGATTACCGGCACCTCCGAGGAACAGGTGGAGATCGAAGAGGGATGCCTCTCCGTTCCCAAGGTGTATGAACGAGTGCTGCGCCCCGCGGAGGTACGCATCCAGGCCTTTACCGAAAAGGGGAAACCCTTCACCCTGAACGCGTCCGGACTTCTGGCGCGCGTGGTCCAGCATGAACTCGACCATCTGAACGGCGTACTTTTCATCGACCGGATCGACAAAGATACGCGCCAAAAAATAGAAAAATCCCTGCGCCGCAAACCCGCGGCCACCCGCATCTAGCCGGAACACGACCCACGTCGCGTACGTCAGCCTCCGTCTGACCGCGCCCCGCCCGGGGTAAGGCCAATGGACGGCCCGACCCGGATCGTTCGGGAGGAGAGAAAACCAGGATGAAAGTACTGTTTGCGGGAACGCCGGAGTTCGCCGTGCCCGCGCTGGAAAGGATCGCCGCCCGCTTTCCCGTGGCCGGCGTGCTTACCCAGGCCGACGCCCGGCGGGGCCGCGGCCGCCGCGCGGCAGGTTCACCGGTCAAGGCCCGGGCCCAAAGCCTCGGTCTGCCTGTCTTTGAACCGGACGCCCTGGACACCGCCTTTGAGGAGGCCGTCCGGTCGATCGGGGCCGATATCCTGGTAAGCGCCGCCTACGGCCGGATTTTCAAGCGTTCTTTACTGGAGCTCTTTCCCTCGGGCGGCCTCAATGTCCACCCCTCCCTCCTGCCGCGCTTCCGCGGCCCTTCGCCCATTCAGGCGGCCATTCTTGAAGGCGACACGGAGACCGGCGTCACCATCCAGCGCCTGGCGCGCAAGATGGACACGGGGGACATCCTGGCCCAGGCCGCGTACCCCCTCACCGGAGACGAGACGGCCGCCTCCCTGGCCCCGGTGCTGGCCGGGATCGGGGCGGACCTGTGCCTGTCCGTGTTGGAACAGCTCGAGGCCGGCGCGGTGAAAGCCCGGGTTCAGGATGAAGACGCGGCCACCTACTGCCGGCTCATCACCAAGGATTCCGGGCTGGTCGATTTCAGCCGGGACGCCGCTTTTTTAAGCCGCCTGATCAGGGCCTACGTGCCCTGGCCCCTGGCCCACGCCTTTTGGAAGGGGAAACGCGTCTTTTTCCTGGCCGGCGGCGCCTCTGCGGCGCCCCCGCCGCCGGCCCCGCCGGGCACGGTGGCGGGTATGGACAAGCAACGCGGAATTTTGATACACACAGGTAACGGCATACTGTTCATCAGCCGCCTACAGCTGGAATACAAGAAAGCCCTTCCCTTCAGGGATTTCCTGAACGGCAATCGCGATTTTATCGGAAGCGTGCTTGAGGGCGGCGCCGGACGGAGGAACGACTCATGAAACTGTTTGACATCCTGCATAATATCGTGAGCGGGCTGGTCTCGCTCGTCAAACGCATGCTGCCCAATCCCAAGGACAGCTCGGAGTCGAAAAACTTCAAAACCACCGTCTATTTTCTCCTGGGGGGCATTGTTTTCATGGGCGTGGTGGCCCTGGTCGCCTTCCTGGCCTTCATCCAGCCCGTGGACGAAACCGTCATCCCCAACCTGGTGGGATCGGACATCCACGAGGCGCTCGTCATACTACAAAACAAGAAACTGGAGACGTACGTCAATTTCGAATTCACCAACTCCCCCCAGGACAAGGACCTGATCCTCAAGCAGGCCCCCGCCCCGCGCGAAAAGGTCCGCATCGGCAGCCGGGTCTCCCTCTGGGTCAGCCAGGGCGCGGCCTACGACCGGGTGGGCAACTACGTGGACAAGACCCTGAGCGAGGTGGAGGCGCTGTTCAAGTCCACCTTCAACAAGGAGCGTGAAGTCATCGCCATCAAGAAGCCCGTCAACTACATCACCCACAAATCCCCGCCCGGCACGATCCTGGCCCAGAACCCCCCGCCCGGCACGCCGCTCACCGACCGCACTCTCTACCTGGAGCTGACCGTAAGCAAGGGGAGGAGCGAGGCGGACATCATCGTGGGCAATTACGTGGGCCAGGATTTCCAGACCGCCCTGGAGGCGCTGCAGACCGCCAACATATCCTTTCTCTTCATCGTCAAAAACGACGACGGCAGCGGCCAGCCGGGCGGCGTTACCTCCCAGAACGTGGCCCCGGGCACCAAAATCGACGCCGGCACATACGTGGTTCTGGAGATGATCAAACCCTCCAGCGTGCCGGAAAACAAGGTCTTCGGGCTGTTTACCTACACCCTGCCCGACTTCGGGGCCCCCATCCTGGTCAAGGTGGAGGCGGACCTCTTCGGCAAACGCTCGCTCCTGCTGGCCCAGGAGCGGTTCGGCGGACGGCTGACCGTTCCCTACATCCTGGACAAGGACTCGGAAATCGTCCTCTCCCTGGCGGGCGAGGAAAAACCGCCCGTCAAGGCGCGTATGTATTAATAACGCGCCGGTCTGCCCGCCGTGGTCTTATATTTTTGCAATTTCACATTGACGCGTACAATGTGAAATTGTACTATTAACCCATGCAGAACATGGAACCGAGAATGTCCAGGCATATGAGACACGGCAAAGCCCCGGTGGACGCCATTATCACCGGCCTGGTGATCGGAGGCGCCTTCGGCGTGCTCTGGCTGCTGAACCCTCACTTCTGGTGGTGTATCTTTCCCATCGTCTTCGCCGGACTCATGCCGTTCCTCAAGGGCATCGGCCGTCTCCTCTCCTCCCGGCGGGATAAAAATCCCGGACCCGCCAAACTCTCCGCCACCCAACAGGAGAAACAGATCCTCCAGGCCGCCCACGACCAGAAAGGCCGCCTGACCGCCGCCGGCGCCGCCCTGCGCACCAACCTCTCCATCCAGGAGTCCTCGCAACTCCTGGACCGTATGACCAAGGAAGGCTACGCGGTCATGAACGTCACCTCCTCCGGCACCATCGAATACGAATTCCCCGATTTTCTTCCGGAAGACGACAATCAAAGCCTTACCTGAGTCCCCCGCCCCCCACTTCTTTACAAACCACACTTTTTTTTATATATTGTTCCGGTCACCCGCGCGAGCGTCGTATAATGGCATTACCCGAGCTTCCCAAGCTCGTGACGAGGGTTC
>CAYQRT010000071.1:0-11528 GCA_964419695.1 uncultured Spirochaetaceae bacterium
GACGAAAGCAGCCAGACGTTTCATTTCATACTCCTTTCCGGTATTTCAGCTTGACCGGATCATGCGTCAAGCCAGACCGGCCCGCCGCCCAATGTCCGGCGAAAACCGTCCGGAAAATTCACACCTTCTCCCACGCGCCTTTCTCGTGTGCGCGCACCAGCGCGTCCAGCACCTTCATGTTGGCGACGGCGTCCTCCGGCGAAACCGGCAGGGGCGTCCGGCCCCACACGGCGGCGGTGAAGGCCTCGAACATGAGCCGGTACTGGTCCACGGCCTCGGTCCTGTAAACGCGCCGCCCCAGGCCCGTGGCAATCACGACCTCCGCGGGTACGTCGGGATAGACGTTGAAGGGCACCAGGATTTCCATGAACCCGTCCGTGCCCTGCAAAACCACGCGTTGGCAGGGAAAGGTCCGCGTGCCCACCGCGAACGTGGCCGCCACTTCGCCGAAATCCAATATGCCCGTGGCCAGGGTATCCGTGCCCGTGACCGGGTCATAGACGATGCGGGCGCTCACCCGTTCCGGCTCGCGGCCCAGAATGAAACGCGGCGCGGAGACCGCGTAACAGCCGATGTCCAGGAGGCCGCCGCCGCCCGCGGCCTGGATGTTGCGGATATTGGCCGGATCGCTGTTGTGATAGAAAAAATCCGTGTGCAAGGAGCGGATTTCGCCAATCTCGCCGCTTTGCGCCAAGTTGAACACGTGGCGCCACTGGGGATGGAATTTGTACATGAAGGCTTCCATGAGCGGCACGTTTTTCTCCACGGCCAAGGCCGCGGCGGCCGCCGCCTCCCGGGCGTTGAGGCCGAGGGGCTTCTCGCACAACACCGGCTTGCCGGCCTCAATCGCCCGCTTGATCCATTCCAGGTGCAGGTGGTTGGGCAGGGGAATGAAGACCGCGTCAATATCCGGCGATTCGATCAGGGCCCGGTAGTTGTCGAACACTGCGGGAATGCCGAAGCGTGCCGCCGCCGCTTCCGCCCGCTGTCGGTCACGGGAAGCCAAACCGTGGACGGCTACGGTCTCCGACTCCCGGCAGGGTGGCAGCACCCGCTGGATGAAGTGGCCGGAAACGCCCAACACGCCGAATCTCATCTGTTTCATGCTTCCTCCTCGCGTCCGCCCGACACGGCCGGCCGGTCTTGTCCCGTTCCCTCACTATAAACCGCCTCGGGTGAAAAGGCAAAGGCCATCCCCGGTCCCTTTCTTGCATTTTAAAAAACCATGCATATACTATCAGGAGAGGGTCCCGTCCCGAGTGTCCATTCGCCGGAGCAGCGGCCGCTTCATCCTGCCGAACAAACGGCACACACTGACGGACTACCCGGTATGCGAACCAAACAAAAACGGACAACCCGTATAACGGATTATTCAGGAACCTTACAATCCGTGTTGCGGTTCATACAGAAAGGGGATGATCATGAACGGCTTGTTGATACTGGAGGGCGGCATTGAGATAGTCCTCTCACTCGTCACCGGATTTTTAGTCTTCTTCGCCAGCATGCGCATTTTCATGCTCCTGACCAGAAAGATCGACGAGACGGAGGAACTCAAGAAGAACAACACGGCGGTCGCGGTCGTCCTCGGCGCCTTTGTCCTGGCCTTGGTCCTGATCGTCAACTCGTCGGTTTCCCCGGCCATGGACACGCTCAAGACCCTGTTCGAGCAGGAAAGCCCGGCGGCGGGCGTGGTCCTGGTGGACATCCTGCGTATACTCGCCATCTACGCCGCGGCCATGGTCACGGCCATCGTCGTGCTCTGGCTGGGCATCGCCTTGTATACCGGGCTCACCACCAAAATAGATGAAATGGAAGAGCTGAAGAAAAACAACCTGGCCGTGGGCATCGTCTTCGCCGTGTTCATCTTCTCGGCCGGCTACCTGACTTTGGAACCGGTGTCCACCATCCTGGGGGCCTTCGTTCCCCCGCCCCATACGGTCACCGCCGAAACCGTGGAGCAGTTCGTCAATACTGACGTGCTCCTCCAGGGCCTGATCGAGCTGCCGCTGGCCTTCTTCGGTACCATCCTCGTATTTTTACTGGGCGTCAAACTGAGCGACCTTATGACCGGCACCATCGACGAACTGGCCGAACTCAAGAAAAACAACACGGCCAGCGCCATCTACACGGCCGCCACCCTGTTCAGCCTCATGTATCTGGTCAAGGAAGCGGCGCTCAAACCGCTCTTCCCCGCCCTGAATCGCCTGATCATCGGCCGGGAGAACACTGACTCCATTGTGCTCACGGTCATCCTCATCCCCGTTTTTTTCGTGGTCACGGGCGTCATCTCCCTCCTCCTCACCCGCCTGGCGCAGGGCGTTTTCATGGTCCTGACACGCAAGGTGGACGAGATGGCTGAACTGAAAAAAAATAATGTAGCCATCGCCTTGATTCTGGCGGCCCTGACCATCTCAGTGGTCGTCATGGTGACGCACGGCATGAACGTGCTGGCCGAGGGATTCGTGCCCGCGCCCCAGGCGGCGGCGGGCGGCGGGTTCCCCACCCTGAAAATCAGGTGACGCGCGGCGCCGGATCGGACGCAGATCGATCCGCGGCCTCGGAAAACATCTTGCGGGAGGTTGCTATGAAACATTTTATCCTTGTCACCCTGCTTTGTCTGGCGGTCGTCGGCGCCGCCGCGGCCGAAGGATACCGTTCCGCCGACTTTTACTACGCGGTCACCTATCCCGCCGGCTGGACGCTTTCCGACGAAGAGGACATTTCCCAGGTCATCTTTACCAATGCCGACGAGGACGCGGCCGTGGTGGTGGGGGTTTTCCCCGCGGAACCCGGCCTGACCGATGACGCCCTCCTGCAGGCGGTCATGGACAAGATGCGCCTCAAGGGAAAGAAGGAAACCTTCTCCTTCAAGGGCTTCACGGCCACGGCCGGCAACTTTCATTTCACCACCAACGGCACCCGGCTCATCGCCGATATTCTCGTTTTCCACACCGACACGCATTTCTTCATGCTCATGGGGTCCGCGCTCCAGGCGGCGTGGAACGGGAGAAGCAAGGACATACGCACCTTCATCTCCTCCTTCAGCCTGGACGCCCAGGCGCTCAGCGCCGCCTACCGTAAGGAGCCCGTGGTCGATAATCCCGAAAAACACGTCGCGGTGGACGATGCGCATCCGGACACAACCACGACCGATGAAAAATCCTCCTTTTACCTGGTCAAGGTCAAGTGGGAGAACCTTGAAACCGCCTTCACGTTCGTCAAGCCCGACTATTACACCGCCATCCGCGAAGGGCAGGACATTGTGGCCAGCGACAACATCTGGGAGCACTACGGCGTTAATCCCGAAACCGATCCCCACTACACCGAAACGTTCTGGGCCCGGTTTTTCCAGGACATGTACGATAAAAACTACATGCGCGTTTACGGCATGGTCGCCTGGTTCAAGGAACAGGCCAAGGCGAATAAATGGACCAGCTACGAACTGGCGTTACAGGTGATCAAGTGCGTCCAGGCCATTCCCTACGAACGGCCTTACAAGGTGATTGCCGACAAGACCCAGGCGGCGGCCGTGCTTGATTTCTTCACTCCCAACGAGATCGCCTGGTATGACAAAGGCGACTGCGACACCAAATCGATGCTCATCATCATGGTCCTGCGGCAGCTGGGATACGACCTGGTCATGTACTTCTCCGAGCACTACCAGCACGCCATGGCGGGCATCAACCTGAACGCCCGGGGCACCTATAAACTCTATGACGGCAAGAAATACTATTTTGTGGAGGCCACCTACCCCGGCTGGAACATCGGCGACCTGCCCGGCGAGTTCGGCGATCCCGCCAAATGGTCAATCGTTCCCATCAAGTGACGGCAGGTGCGGACGCGCTGTCAATTTTTTCACCCGTCGCCCGAGTGAGGGAATAATGTTCCAGCGTGGGGCGGGGCGGCGCATCAGGAAGGGATCGTTTTTTTCGACTCTCCGTTGGCCGGGGCGGGCGGCGGCGTCTCGGGCTCCATCAACTTTTTCCACTCCGCCACCGGGTATCCCATGATGGCCGCGAAGCTGGCGGAGAGCTTCCTCTTCAGCTGTTCGAGTTCGTCCTTCCTCATCTTCCGGATCGGTATATACCCGCCCGCCACCATGTCGTGTCCGCCCACATTGACCGAGTCCCTGACGATTTTCTTGATCATGGTGCCCGCGTTCTTCTTGGCGCTGGAAGAGCGCAGCGAGACGATGAGGTTGTCCCGGTAGCGGCCGGTGCAGAACACCCAGCCGATGCGCTCGTGGCGCAGGAAATAATCCGCCATTTCGGAGACGATCTCCGGCTGGGGGATGTCGTCCAGGTGGATGCACATCAGGGTACGGAAGCTCTCGGCCGCCCGCAGGGCGCACAGCAGGGTCACGAACCACGAGTGGTGCAGACGGGGATGGATGATTTCGCCCAGCAGGCGCATGTTGCTTTTGGTGTACACCCACAGGTAGGCGTCCAGGTCGAGCCGGGAGGCCTCCCGCTTCATGTTCTGGGTCTCCGAACTGATGGCGTAGGACAAGGCGGTGGCCAGGACGGTCGGCACGTCCAGGCCGCAGCTCTGAAGAAGCTGAACCAGAATGGTGGCCGTGGCTCCCAGGTCGGGCTGCACGATCACCAGGTCCGCCCGGGTGTTGTGACGGCGCGGGTGGTGGTCGATGACCAGGGTGCATTTGCGCCCCGAGGGCAGAGAATGATTGCCGGCGCCGGGCTGTGTGTCCACAAAAGCCAGGCGGTCGTATTTGGCGAGCTTGAGCCGGTTGATGCGCTTGATGTGCATATGCAGGTTGCGCACCATGGCGCGGTTTTCAGCCCGTCCCACCGCCCCCCCGTAGCCGATGGTCGCCTCCAGTCCGTAGCGCTGCTCGAGGAACAACTTCAGGGCCGAAGCTGAGGCAATGGCGTCGGGGTCGGGATTATTGTGGATGACAATGAGAAGGCGGCTCTCCGGTTTGAAAAGGGAATCGAACTCCTTGACGATACCGGTGCAATGCAGACCGCCGTTGCTGTCAAAAATCGGCATGGCGCCTCATAATTTCCCGCCGGGTTTCTCCCGGCGAAATTGGTAAAGAATCAATTTAAGGATATAGTGAACGATAAGTCAACCCGTTTGGGCCCGGGAGATGCTTGCTTCGGTGATTCCGTTCCGGGTAATATATCCATCATTTTCCATTAATAGGGGAAATTCACGGGTTTTATTGTGATGAGCCCATCATGCGCAACGCCCGAAATGACGGCGTTAATCAAGCGGAGAAAGCCGGGGACCATAACCACCGTATGCCGTCCGTTCCTGCAAAATTAATCCTGAACCTATTGTTGCTGACCCTCGGCGTGGTTCATTCCCGGGCGGATGACAATCTGATCGCCAATCCGTCCTTCGAGGAGTCAACCGGACAATCGCCGGATGGCTGGCGTCCGCTGGCCGGGTCCAGCGAAGGGACGGTCTGGACGTTGTCCACGGAACACCCCTACCGGGGAAAGCGGTGCTTGCGCGTCACGTTACCCGCACCCGGTTGGGCGGCCCTGGTCCAGCAGGCGGCCGTCAAGCCGTCCACGCTCTATACATTGTCACTCAATATCCGCACCGATCATCTGGCCGCCAGCGGTCCGGGCGCCCATATCTATATCCCCGGCGTCAATGCCCTCTCCAATGATTTTTCCCAGACCAGCGACGGGTGGCAGACGGCGGTCCTCCTCTTGAAAACCGATCCCGGACAGACGGAATTGACGGTGGCGGCCCGCGTGGGGACCGCCGCCCAGCCGGCCCGGGGACGGGCCTGGTTCGACCTCTTCCGCCTGGAGGAGGCCGGCCGCCGGCCCCCCGCCGTTTCCGCGGAGACAACCGCCCCGCCCGACGAACGAGACTTTCCCCGGCCCGGCTGGCCGTTGGCGCTCTTCGCCCTGCTCATGGGGGCGCTCCTGGTCGTGTACATCCTCTCTAGAAAAAAACGGCGCTGGCTGCCCGCCGGCCGGTGGCGTGACGTAATCCTGGCGGGCGGATTGACCCTGGCCTGCGGTATGATCTCTTTTTCCCATCTGGGATCGTTCGATACGCCGCAGACCTATTACCAGGGCGGAACCCGGGGCGAACACTTCATCCTGGACCTGGGCGGGGAGTCGGTGATCACCGAGGCCCGTTATTTTTTGGCCCTGGGCGCCGGTTCCTACCGCATTGACTTTTCGGTTGACGGGCGGACCTTTGCGGGCGCGGGTCTCATCGAACAGAAACATGCCTTTTCCATGATCGAATGGAGGAGGATGCGTCCCGCAATCCGGGCCCGCTACGCGCGCGTGACCACTGAAAAACCCGGCGCCCTGCTGGGCGAACTGGCCCTGTTCGGCGCCGACCGCGCCACGCCGCTGCCGGCGCGCGTCGTGTCTCCTCCTCCCCCCGCCGGCGGGGAACCCGCACGCACGGGCACTGCCGATCCCCGCCGCGTGTGCGACGAACCCGGCCGTGTCCCGCTCCTCCCCAGTTATCTGAACGGCATGTATTTTGACGAATGCTACCACGCCCGCAGCGCGTATGAATACATCCTGGGCCGGGACGCCACCGAAACCTCCCACCCGCCCTTGGGGAAACTGACCATCAGCGCGGGCATCCTGCTCTTCGGGTTCACCCCGTTCGGCTGGCGCTTCATGGGAGCGCTTTGTGGCGTTCTTATGGTGCCGCTGCTCTACGCCCTGGCCCTGAGCCTGTTTAAAAAAAGCGAAGCGGCTTTCCTGGCGGCCTTCCTGCTGGCCTGTGATTTCATGCGGTTCACCCAGTCGCGCATCGCCACCATCGACGTCTTGGCCGTGTTCTGGATTCTCGCCACGTTGTTCTTCCTGCGCCGCGCCCTGGCAGCCGGACCGATGTCCCGCCGCCCGCGCCGGTTTTACAGCAATCTGGCGCTTTCCGGGCTTTGTCTGGGCGTGGGTGCGGCCACCAAATGGATCGTTCTTTACGCCGCCGCGGGTCTGGCCGTCATATTTGTGGTTTCCTACTTTGCCAAGACCACGGCCATGTTCACCCGGAGCGTACGAACGGAGGAAGGGGACGACGAGTCCGGCGCCGGGCCGTTGCGGGCCCTGGCCGATCGAGTCCGGTTCTTGGCCGGCCGCACCGTCACCGTCTTTCTGTTCTCGCTGTTGGTCTTCGTCATTCTGCCGGCGGCGGTTTATGTGGCGTCCTACATCCCCTTCATGGCCGCGCGCGGCCCGGTCCATCCGGACGTCTCACCCCTCCAGCTGGTCATCGATGAACAGGTTGCCATGTATACGTACCACGCCGGCCTCACGGCCACGCACCCCTATTCGTCGGCCTGGTATGAATGGCCACTAATGACGCGTCCCCTCTGGTATTACACCGGGCGCGCGGTCCTGCCCGCCTCATCAGCTTCGGACATCTACGCATTCGGCAATCCGGTCGTCTGGTGGACGGGAACGGCGGCGGCGCTGGGTCTGGCTTTATCCGTCCTGATCGCGGGATTTCTCGGTGCCGTCTTCCTGCTGCGGCGGTTGCTGAAAAAAAGGCTCCGGCCGGACACCGCTGGGCCGGAGGACGGAACCCGGACCGGGACGCGGCTGCTGCGCCGGATTGCGCTTCCCGGACTCTTTATTTTGGCGGCCCTGGCCGCTCAATACGTTCCCTGGATCGTCAATCCGCGCAAACTCACGTTCATCTATCATTTCTTCGCGTCCGTTCCCTTGATCATCCTCGGCCTGGTTCACGTTGTTCGTCTCATGACCGATGGCCGGCCCCGTTTGCGGTGGGTCGCTCCCGGGCTCATGGCCGGAGCCCTGCTGTTGTTTATTCTTTTTTATCCATTATTGTCGGGCGCTCTCGTCGACACTTCGTACGTGGAGACGTTTCTCCGCTGGTTCCCGGGATGGTTTCAATACTTGTAATGGCGGAAAATAGGCGGGCGTCATCTCAGAAGGGTGACCGGATGCGGTATTCATAGACCGGAATTTTTCGACCGGGAATACTTGAATCCGAATATCGCACCAAAGAAGCTCCCATCTTTTTGTAGAAATCTTTGGCGTGGGGATCCACGAAGATTCTGACCCGGTCGGCCTTGAGACGGGCCAGTTCAGCCTTCATGTCCTCGAACAGCCGCGTGCCGATACCCTTCCTGTGACAGGTCGGCAGCACGAACATATGCTCGAGCCAAAACCCATCTTCCATGACCACGGTTCCCGACCTCCTCGGTTCATGTAGCCGGACCACGGCGTAAAAGGCGATCACCGCGCCGTCGATCTCCTCACACCGGACCACCGTATCGGGTGACAGGATGTAATCCGCGCTCACGGTCAGCTCGGCCCGGAAGCGCTCCATGTGCGAGTCGGGATAATTCCAGTAGCGTTTGGCCTTCACCGCAATGACGGTAAGCCGGCCCGCGTCCTTGGGAAAGGCATTTCGGATCAGACGTATCCTCCCGGCGGTCCGCCGCGCGGCGGATGGAATCGGTATTGTCAACACTGTGCCCGTATTCGCCTCGCCTTCCCATCTGTCTTTTGGCATGTTTTCCCCCGACCGCCATCCGGGGGCGTCCGCAATAATATTGTCCAAGCCGCGGGGAGATGGTACAATCCATAATATGCCGGACACGGTCGATTTTTTTTTCCGGAGCGTTTTTCTGGGAGGCATCCTCACCACCTCGATCTACTGTTTTGTCACCTGGCTTTCCCGGGGACGGGACAAGCTGTTTCTTGGATACGGCATGTTCACCCTGGCCAGCACCGGGCTCTTTTTTTTCCGCAGGGTCTTTCCGTTTCTCATCAGCGCCGGCCCGGAGGGCGCGGCCGCGGCGGAGATACTGACCGCCATTTTTGTCAACCTCATGGTCGGCAGCGGTTTGTATTATTTCCTGGTATTCCTTCGGGTTCCCCGCGGGGGCGCCTTTTACCGATTTTTCATCATCGCCTACGCAGTCCTGAGCGCCTTTATGCTCGGCGTCATCCCCCTTTCCCTCCAGCCCGGGCAGTCGTGGTGGCTATCCCTCTTTTACGTGGCCGTGGGAGCGTTCACGTTCCTGGGGGTATTGTATCTCATCCGCGTGATCAAACGCCGGGAGACCCCCTTCCAACGGGACAAACGCATCCTGTTCTATCTCGGGGCCGTTCTGCTTTTCCTCGTCGTCCTCTCGATCATTAAAGTGTTCATCACGCTGTTCCCCTTCCATATCATGCTGCTTGCCATCTATTGCTTCCTGTTGTTTTTCTTCTTCATCCACGGATCGAAATTAAACGCGGACTACCGGGAACTTGTCGAACTGAAAACCGACCTGGAACGCAAGGTCACAACCCGCACCGAAGAGGTGGAGGAGCTGCACCGCAAGAAACAGCGCTTCTTCATCATGTTCACCCATGAAACCAAAACCCCGCTCACCCTCGTCTCCAGTTACCTGGAGCGCTACATGGCGCAATCCCCCGCGCACCCCGACCTCGATATCATCAAGCGCAATCTCGGCAAACTGCGCAACGACATGACGAATTATCTCGAGTACGAAAAACTCATGACGGACTACGAGCATTTCGATCATGACCAGACCACCGATATCGGGTGGCTGCTGCGTGAAAAAGTCATCCTCTTCCGCCCCCTGGCCGCCGCGAAACACATTGACCTGCGGGAAACGCTGACGGAGGGGATGACGCTGGCAGCGGACCCGGCGGCCCTGGATCACGTGATCAACAACTTGCTCGACAACGCGGTCAAATACACCCCGGACGGGGGACGGATTGAAGCCGTACTCTCCCGTAAGCCGAAAAAGATCCTGCTCACGGTGCGGGATACCGGCGTGGGTATCACCACCGAACAGCAGGAGCATATTTTCGATCCCTTTTACCAGGTATCGCGCAAACAGGGCCCGATCCAGGGCATCGGCATGGGCCTGAGCATCGTCAGACAAATCATGGAGGGGCTGAACGGGACCATCACCATAAAAAGCCGTCCGGCGCCGCGGCAGCCGAAAAAAGGGGAACGAGCCTGGGTCACGGAAATCACCGCGGCTTTCCCGCGCAGGAAGCCCCCGGGAGCGGCCGCACGCCGGGTGGAGGGCGCCTTCGCGGTCAGTCGGCCGGCCGGACCGTTCACGCCCGTTCCCGCCCCCGGGTTGCCCCACGACCGTGAGAAACCCACGCTGTTTTTCGTGGAGGATAACGCGGAACTGCTTTATTTTCTCCTGACCGGCCTAGAAGACCGGTTCAACGTCTACGGCGCCGCCAATGGGGCGGCGGCCCTGGAACGGATCGACTCCCTGCCCAAACCGGACGTGATCATCTCGGACATCATGATGGACGTGATGGACGGGTATGAGTTCTTCAACCGGCTCAAGACGCGTCCCCGCTACGATGACGTGCCGTTTATTTTTCTCACCGCCGTCTCCTCCCCCCTGGAAAAAATAAAAAGCCTGTCCGGCGGCGCCGTGGATTTCATCACCAAGCCCCTGTCCGGCCTCGCGGAGCTGGAAGCCAAGATCAGCTCGCTGCTGGAGTTCGTCAGCCGCAAAACGGCGCTGCTGAAAAAGGATCTTCTGGAAAGGCTGCGACAGGTCATGGCCCAGGAACAGAGAAACCTGAGCGGCCAGGACGACCTGTTGGAGCGCAACATGCATTCCTTCGGTTTGACCGAGCGCGAAAGCCGCATTGTCGAATGCCTGCGGGAGGGTCTGCAGAACAAGGAGATCAGCGCCCGGTTGGGCACCTCCACGCGGACCGTGGACACGCACCTCTATAATATCTACCGGAAAACGGGAGCGCAAAACAGGATAGACCTGCTGAACCGGCTGTTGACCCAGCATTGACGACGCCTAGGTAAATACACCTACTGTCAGCGGGTGTTTTTTCCTATTGATTTGTTGGCGGAAATGCATAAGTGTCTATGGAAGATGACCCGAAGGCGAAAGGTGCGCAGCGCCCGATGACAACCACATCCCGCCCCCCGACCGGAATGGAGCCCGGTGATTTCATCATGACCGCGTCGGGCACCACGTACTATGAATATCTTCCCGGGAAGAAAGCGGGCGGCACCGCGGTCTTCATCCATGGGTTTGCCCTCCCTTCCGGCATCTGGGAGAAAAACTTCCCCGTTATCTCGCGTCACGGCTTTTCCGTCCTGCGCTTCGACCGCGTGGGGGTAGGCCGTTCCGTCACTCCGGAGAGAAAGCATTCAATGCTTCTTTTTATCAATCAACTGAAGGAACTTATCGACACCGTCCGCCCGCCCCTGCCCCTCTCGCTGGTGGGGCTTTCCCTGGGAGGGGCGGTGGCCGCCCGGTTTGCGGCGGCTCATCCCGCGCTGGTGGAAAGAATCTGCCTGATCGCGCCGGCCGTGCCCGGGCTCTTCTCCGGAGCCGTCCGCCTCATGACCCTGCCGGTAGTGGGTTGGTTGGCCGCCGAACTCCTGACCGGAGCGATCCTGAAAAGAAATCTGGCGGATATCTTCGCCTGCCGCGACATGGCCACAGGATTCATTCAAGACTGTCTGGCCCAGCAGCACCGAACCTCCTATCGACGAGCCATCCTTTCCACCTTGCGGCATACCCTGCTTGACAGAAC